>NZ_QOBB01000064.1:0-32999 GCF_024704855.1 Burkholderia sp. HAN2018
ATCGCGGCCGCCCAGCCGCCGGCGAGCTGGCGCAGCGCCGCGCGCCGGCCGGAGCGCGGTGCTCGGGGAGGAAAACGGGAATCGGTCATGGTCGAGCGCGTGTAGCACGCGGGAGCCGCGCGGGGAAACGATGATTTTCGGCAACCGGGCGCGGCGCGGCAAACAACGATTCCCGCTTTGCTTATCGCGACTGTTTCACGGGCGTACAACGCATGGCCGGTCGAAGCGCTGAGTTCAGACGGAACGCTCTCCGCCTCGATGCCCGCCACCAATGCCGCCTGCCGAACCCGGCGTGATGTTATCCGGGGCGCCAACCAAAAAAACTTGACGTTGAGAGCACATGCTCCTATTCTTCGTCTCAAGGGAGCATATGCTCTCACTTTCGAACGGAGCGAAACGATGAACGAGCCTGAGATTCTTGTGAGCGGTGCAACCGGACGCACCGGAGGTATGGCGATCGACGAACTGCTCAAGATGCACAAACGCGTACGTGCCTACGTGCGCACCGATGACGATCGGGCGGCCGCCCTGAGGCAGCGCGGCGTCGATGTCGCGATCGGCGACTTCACCGGCATCGACGACATTCGGGCAGCGATGGAAGGCATCCGATCGGCGTATTTCCTTCATCCGATCGCGCCGGGGATCATCGGGGCCGCAGCCTATTTCGCACAGGCGGCAAAGGAAGCGGGGGTCACGGCGATCGTCAACATGTCGCAGATTTCCGCGCGTCGGGCGTCGCTGAGCCACGCGGCACAGGATCACTGGGTCTCCGAGCAGGTCTTCGATTGGTCGGGCGTCGCGACGACGCATTTGCGCCCGACCTTCTTTGCCGACTGGCTCGTCTATCCGCATTTTGCGCGGGAGATATGGGCCACGAAGAAGATCGAATTTCCGTTTGGCAACGGCCGTCACGCGCCCATCGCCAGCGACGACCAGGGCCGCGTGATCGCCCACCTCCTCGCCAAACCCGAAGGCCACGAGGGCAAGACCTACACGCTGCACGGCCCAGTCGAGATGAACCACGTCGAGATCGCAGAGGCGATGAGCGAGGTTCTCGGCGCCCGGATCGAATACGCGCCGACTTCCATCGAGGAATTCCGGATCAAGATGGAGACCCTTTACAAGTTTCCGCCGTTCCTCACGCAGCATCTGGTCGAAGTCGCGCAGAACTACCGAGACGGCATCTTCTCGGGCACCAACGACGCCGTCGAGAAGATCACCGGAACGCCGCCGCTGTCGGTCCAGCAGTTCGTCAAGAAATATCGGGCCGCATTCGTGTGAACACGTCCCTGAAACGAATCGAGGGGTTTGAACATGTCACCCATCCAGCCTGATCGTCACCCGTTTCTCGATGATCTGACGGCCGATGCCGAACTGGTCAGCTCGGTGTTGCGCACGCCCGTGACCGGGCGCGACGAAATCCGGCTCGCCGTCGACGCCGTCGGGACCTTTTACGTCTCGCAGACGCCCACGTTTGTTCAGGCCGTCGGCTCACGGCTCTTTCTCGAATACGAGGCCGTACTGACGAGCGGCGAGACGCTGAGCGCGGTCGTGGTCGTCGATCGCAATGCCGACGGCTCGGTGCCGCGAGTCAGCGTGCGAATGAGCCCGCTTGGCGCCGTACTGACGCTCGCGACCCATCTGCGGGAGTCGCTTTCGAAGCAGTTGCCGGAGCACGTCTTTCTTTGAGCCAGGCACCCGCGTGCTCGTGGCGGGCGTCGACACGCCCCCGGCACGCGGCTTTTGAAACAGGAGCTTGTCATGGATATCAAGAACGCCACCGTCTTCATCACCGGTGCCAATCGCGGCCTGGGCCTCGCTTTTGCACGCGAGGCGCTGCGGCGCGGGGCGGCGAAAGTGTACGCCGGTATGCGCAACACGAGCGGTTTCGACGAGCCGGGCATCGTGCCGGTCAGGATCGATGTCACGGATCCGGCGTCGATCGCCGAGGCCGCGAAACGGGCGGCCGACACGACCCTGCTGATCAACAACGCGGGCATTGCCGCGCTGATCGACGGGCCTTTGGCGGCCGACGTGCAAGCGCAGTCAGCCCGCTTGTTTGATACCAACTACTACGGCGTGGTGCGCGTCACGCAGGCCTTCGAACAGATCCTCGCGGCCCAGCCGCATGCCGCGATCATCAACGTGCTTTCCGACATCGTGTGGCTCCCGCGGCCGAATCTGACGCCGTATGCCGCGTCGAAAGCCGCCGCCTGGAGCTACACGAACCAGCTTCGCTTTCACCTGCGCGACCGCGGCATCCAGGTTCTCGGCTTGCACGTCGGGTTCGTGGATACCGATCTGACCAACGGCATCGACGTGCCCAAGGCCAGTCCCGGTGACGTCGTACGACGGACCTACGACGCGCTCGTCGCCGGCAAGAGCGAGGTCATGGCCGACGAGGGGACCGCGGTGCTGAAGAGCACGCTTGCGGCCGAGATACCCGGCTACATCACGCCGCCGGCCGGGCTTTGAACACCGCGGTCGACACGAGCCGGATTCGGCGGCGAGACACGAGGTGCGCGGATCGTGTGCCAGCGTTGTCGCTCCCGGCTATCATCGATGGATACGACCATACCTTTGCGCGACGCGTGCGTAGCGTTCGCGCAAGGAACCGAAATCAGGAGTGCACCCGATGTTGCCCGTCAACCAGCCGCTTGGCATCGATCAATGCAACTGCTTCGCCGTAAGGAAGGCGAGCAGGCAGATCTCCCGACTCTACGATAGTCATCTCGAGCCCTCGGGCTTGCGCATCACGCAATTCCTCACGCTGGCCGCCCTGCGCGAAGTGGGAAGTACGCCGGTCAACGCCCTTGCCGAACGGCTCGATATCGAACGAACGGCGATGGGGAAGATGGTTGGCTTCCTGGAGCGCGACGGCTTCGTCACGATCAAGCCGTCGCCCACCGACGGCCGCAGCCGCCTCGTCGAACTCACCGAGGAGGGACGGCGCCTGCACGAAAGAGCCTCCCCGCTCTGGCAGGAAGCGCAACGGGAGTTCGAGCAACTGAACGGTGTGGCCAATGTGACGGCCTTGCGAGAAGGGTTGAGAGGAGTGCAGATCGGCGACGTGTCGATGCGCTCGTCGCAAGACTGAGTAGTCATGCGACGAAGGGCGATGAAATCCGCTGTCGTTATCGCTGGCCGGCATCGCGCAGCAGCCCGAGGCGCACGAGGCTTTCGGCCGTGGCGACAATGGCGTCCTCGCGCGGGCGGGGCGACCAGCCGAGCAAGCTGATGGCCTTCTGGCTGGTGGCGTTCAGGTTGCGGCCGAGCAGCGGCAGCGATCCTCGCAGCGCAGGATCCCTGAGTGCGCCGATGCGCACCAGCCAGTCGGGCAGCACCCGGGTGGACACATGGCGCGCGGCATCCCCCATGCGCGCCTTGAGCACCTGCGCGACTTCGGCGAGCCACATGCTTTCGCCGGCAATGGCAATGAAGCGCTCTCCGCTCGCGGCGTCGTGGGTCATCGCCCGCACATGCAGGTCGGCGACGTCGCGCACGTCGACGAAGCCGGAATTGATGCGCGGATTGCCGGGCTGGCCGTTCAGCATGCCCCTGATCAGGCGGATGGAGTGCGAATAGTCGTCGCCGAGCACGGGCCCGACAACCGTCACCGGGTTGATCGCGGACAGTTGCATGCCGCGTCCTTCTCGCGCGATGAAGTCCCATGCCGCGCGTTCCGACAACGTCTTCGACTTCTGATAAGGCCAGACATCGGCGGCCGTCAGGTTGCTCCAGTCGGTCTCGTCGAAGGGGCGGCTCATTGGCCCGTGTCCGGCGCAGATCGCACCGAAAGCGGAGGTCAGCACGACGCGCTTTGCACCCGCGTCCCGCGCCGCACGCAGCACGCGCAGCGTGCCTGCCACGGCGGGCTTGACCCAATCGTCTTCACTCGTCTGCGTGCCGGTGGGCGTGGGCGACGCGCCATGCACGACGTAGGCGCAGCCGGCGGTTGCCTGTTGCCAGCCGTCGTCGGCGAGGAGATCCGCCTCGACGAATGACAGGCGATCTCCGGGTTCTGCGCCGCCTCTTTCGAGCTGGGCGCGCACCTGCGTCTCGCGCGTGAGCGAGCGGACGGTGGTTCGTACCTGATAGCCGCGATGCAGCAGCGCCAGGATGCAGTGTTGTGCAATGAAGCCGGTGCCGCCCGTTACGAGAACCGATTCGAGGCTGGATGTGCTGTTCATGTCGTTGAATGTCAGGGACGAAGAACCGGAAGGTTAAGGGCCGGTCTGCCGCGTGTTAATGCTTTATAGTGCGATTTACTTGCGCGACAGTACGATGATGAGTGACGACCCCTTCTCCGACATCCTGAGACTCGCGAACGCCGAATCGCTGGCAACGGGAGGCTTCTCGGCCGGCGGCGCTTGGGCCATTCGCTTTCCGGCACCCGACAAGATCAAATTCTTCGCGGTGGTGAAGGGCACGTGCTGGGTCTCCATCGACGGAGAGGAAACGCCAATCCGCTTCGCAGGCGGGGATGTCGGTCTGCTGACGGCAAAACGGTCCTTCGTTCTCGCGAGCGACCCTGGCGTTCCACCTGTCGATGCGATGACGTTGTTCTCGGGCGCGGGCAAGTCGGCGGTGAAACTGGGTGACGGCGATGACTTCGCCCACATCGGTGGACACGTCCTGCTCGATCCGGTAACCGGCAACTTGCTGTCGGACGTACTGCCGCCCTGGATTCACGTACCGGCCGCATCGCCGCAGGCCGTGAAGGTGCGCTGGCTTCTCGAGCAACTCGTGGAAGAGCGAGCGGCCGATCTGCCCGGCGCGCAGCTCGTCTCGGCCCAGCTTTCGCAACTGCTTTTCATTCAGATACTGCGCGCCCATCTGAACACGTCCGCGCCCCTGGCGGGATGGTTGCGCGCGTTGAGCAACCCACGCATCGCACCCGCACTGCGACTGATGCACGGCGATCCCGCACGCGCATGGCATCTGGACGAGCTTGCCGCCGCGTGCGCGATGTCACGAACCACGTTCGCTGCGCACTTCCGGGCGAGCGCCGGCGTCGCGCCGCTGACCTATCTCGGCCAGTGGCGCATGCGGGTTGCGGAGCGCCGTTTGCGCGACGAGCGCATTCCGGTCGCCCTGCTTGCACAATCGCTCGGCTATTCGTCCGAAAGCGCATTCAGTAACGCGTTCAAGCGCATGTCCGGACATGCGCCGACGGCCTATCGTCATATCGCGCGAACGGCTGCCGAAAACGTCGGAAGTGAACGTGGCGGCGATCGCGTGGAAGCCGGGGCTACCGGTTCGACGCCGTAGCCGTCTGATGGCGGAGGGTCAGCGGGAACGGGCAAAGATCATGCGAGCGCGACGAGCGGCGGCGCGGCACGCGCGCCGGCCAGCGTCGGCAGCGCATCGAGCAGCGACGCGGTGTACGGGTGCGACGGCGCGCCGAACACGCGCTCGACCGGGCCGCTTTCGACCACCCGGCCGCCGCGCATCACGAGGATCCTGTCGGCGACGTGATGCACGACGCCGAGATCGTGCGAGATGAACAGCATCGCGGTGCCGTGCTCGGCCTGCAGATCGGCAAGCAGATCCAGCACCTGCGCCTGGATCGACACGTCGAGCGCGCTGACGGGTTCGTCCGCGACGAGCAGCGCCGGGTTCGACGCGAACGCGCGCGCAATCGCGACACGCTGCCGCTGCCCGCCGGACAATTCACGCGGGTAGCGGTCGATGCAACCGGCGCCGAGCTGCACCTCGTCGAGCAGCTGCAGCACGCGGCGACGACGCGCATCGCCGCGGACACCGGTCGGGTCGAGGCTTTCGCCGACGATCTGTCCGACCGAGTAGCGCGGGTCGAACGAGCTGTACGGGTCTTGCGCGATCAGTTGCAGCCGGACGCGACGCACGCGGCGTGCGGCTTCCGGCACACCGCTCCACGGCTGGCCGTCGAGCGCGACGGTGCCGCTGTCCGGCTCGACGAGCCCGAGCACGATCCGTGCGACCGTGGACTTGCCGGAGCCGGATTCGCCGACGATGCCGAGCGTCTCGCCGCGTGCGAGCGTGAACGACACGCCGTCGACCGCGGCCGGCGCGGCGCGATCGCCGTAGCGTTTCGTCAGCGCGTCGACGGCCAGTACCGGTGCCTGCGTATCGATGCGCTTCGGCGGCAGCGGCACGCGCGCGGCGGTCGCGAGCCGGAACCCGCGCGATGCGGCGGTGGGAATCGCCGCCAGCAATTCGCGCGTGTACGGGTGTGCCGGCGCGGTCAGCACGTCGCGCGCCGGGCCCTGTTCGACGACCTGGCCGGCGCGCATCACGAGCACGCGATCGGCGAGCTCGGCGACGACCGCGAGATCGTGGCTGATCAGCAGCACCGCGTCGCCGGCATCGCGGCGCGCGCGCAGCAGCGACAGGATCTGGCGCTGCACGGTCATGTCGAGCGCGGTGGTCGGCTCGTCGGCGATCAGCAGCGATGCGCCGCCCGCGATCGCGGTGCCGATCAGCACACGCTGCCGCAAGCCGCCAGACAACTGGTGCGGATACTGCGGCAGCCGCCGCTCGGGATCGTCGATGCCGACCGCACGCAGCAGGTCGGCGCTGCGCGCCGCGACGTCGCGCCCGCGCGTGTTGCGCAGCGCCTCCGCGACGAGGTCGCGCACGCGCCACAGCGGATCGAGCGACACCAGCGCGTCCTGCAGCACGTAGCCGATCCGGCGCCCGCGTATCGCGCGCCAGTCGCGTTCGCGATGGCGGCGCGCGTCGGCGCCGGCGATCTCGAAGCGTTCGGCGTCGATCACCGCGTTGGGTCCGTTCAGCCCGACGAGGCTGCGTGCTGTGACCGACTTGCCGGAACCCGATTCGCCGACGAGCGCGACGCATTCGCCGGCATGCACGGCGAGGTCGAGCGGTCCGACGACGGGCTGCGTGCCGTGCGCGCCGCGAAAGCCGATCGTCAGGCGCTCGATGCGGACCAGCGGTGCGGCGCGGGCCGGCGTTGCCGGCGCAGCGGACGCGATCGTGCTCATGCTGCCTCCCTGCGTTCGAAGCGCGCCTGCCAGTAGCCGCCGAGCGCATTCACGGCGATCACGGCCGCGGTGATCGCGACGCCGGGCCACACCGCGATCCACCACGCGTTGTACAGATAGTTGCGGCCCTCGGCGAGCATCAGTCCCCATTCGGCGGCGGGCGGCTGCGGCCCCATGCCCAGGAAGCTCAGTCCCGACGTGCCGATGATCGCGGTGCCGAGCCCGATCGTCGCGAGCACCGGCACCTGCGCGATCGCATGCGGCAGCACGTGCCGCCAGACCAGCACCGCCGGTGCGAGGCCGAGCGTGCGCGCGTGCTCGACGTAGCCGGAAGCCGCGACGACGAAGGTTTGCGCCCGCACCACGCGCGCGAAGCGCGGCACCGACGCGACGCCGAGCGCGAACACGAGGTTCACCGCGCCGGGGCCGGTGAACGAGATCAGCATCAGCGCGAGCAGCAGGTCGGGGAATGCGGACACGACGTCGAGCACGCGCGTGATCAGCTCGTCGAGCCAGCCGCGCGCAAGGCCGGCAAACAGCCCGAGCGCGGTGCCGAACAGCGTCGCGACGCCGATCGCGGCCGCGCTGATCGACAGCGAGTAGCGTGCGCCGTACACGACGCGCGAGAAGATGTCGCGGCCCAGCTGGTCGGTGCCGAGCCAGTGCTCGGCACTGCTGCCGAGCTGCGCGGACAGCGGATCGGCGGCCAGCGGATCGTAGTGCGCGAGCCAGCCCGGTGCGATGACCGCAATCGCGTTCAACAGCAGATAGACGGCAGCCAGCGCGAGGCCCGGATGGCGGCGCAGCCAGCCGGCAGCGGCGGATGTCGCCGGGGCGCGCAATGTGAGATCGACGGGAGTGGACATCGAAGCCTCCGGTTCAACGCGGTGCGCGGCGATCGCGCAGGCGCGGATCGATCAGCAGGTACAGCAGGTCGACGGCGGTGCTGAGCGCGACGTAAATCGCCGCGGACAGGATCGCGATCGCCAGGATCACCGGCATGTCCTTCGACAGCACCGCGTCGACGGTTACCTTGCCGAGGCCCGGCCGGCCGAACACCTGCTCGGTGATGACGGCGCCGCTGAGCAGCCCGCCCACGAGCCAGCCGGCGAGCGTGACGGCCGGCAGCGCCGCGTGGCGCAGCGCATGGCGCACGCGCAGCGCGAGGCCGCCGACGCCCCACGAACGCACCGTGAGCGCGTATGGCTCGTCGAGCGCGCGCTCGATGCCTTGCCGCAGCACGCGGCCGATCACGGCACCCTGTGCGAGCCCGAGCGACAGCGCGGGCAGGACGAGCGACGCGAAGCCGCGATCTCCGGCCACCGGGAACAGCTTCAGCGTGAAGCTGAACACGAACAGCAGCATGATGCCGAGCCAGAACGACGGCGTCGACGCGAGCAGCAGCTCGACGCCGGATGCCGCGCGCCCCGCCCAGCGGCGACCGGCCGTCAGCACGGCGAGGCCGACCGCGAACGCGATCGTCACGACGAACGCCGCGCCCGTGAGCTTCAGCGTCGGCCACAGCTGGCCGAGCACGAGCGGTGCGACGTCGGTGTTCAGGATGTACGAGCGGCCGAACTCGCCGTGCAGCACGCGCCACAGGTAGTGCACGTATTGCAGCGGCAGCGGCTCGTCGAGTCCCCATTCCCGGCGGATCGCCGCTTCGATCTCCGGCGTGCTCAGCTGCTCGCCGATCAGGATGCCGACGATGTCGCCCGGTGCGAGATGCACGGCCGCGAACGACAGCGTGACCGCGGCCCACAGTACGAGCGCGCCGGTCGCGAGCCGCGTCGTGACCGGCGAATGCAGCCAGCGGCGCCAGGGGGCCGGCGAGCGTGCGGCCGGCAGCGCGTCCGGGACGGGGACGGGAGCGGAAGGCGAAGGGTTCATGTGCGATATCTCCTGTCGGTTTGGCGCGGCGTGCGGGGCAACGCGCTCGACGCGCCCGCCTACTTCTTGATCCACACGTCGTACGGGTTCTCGGGCATCTGCGCGAACGAGCGGAAGCGCAGCCCCTGGACGGCCTTCGCGGCGGCGATCTGGTCTTCGGGCTCGTACAGCGGCACCGCGTACGCCTGCTCGTTGATCGCGAAGTGCTGCAGTTCGCCGTACAGCTTCTTGCGTTCCGCGATGTTCTGCGTGCGTGCGGCCGCCTGCAGCCAGCGCGTCAGCTCGGGCGCCGCCGCACGGCTGTAGTTCAACGCGCCGCCGCGATCGACGGGCAGGTAGTGGCCTTCGATGTCGATGCCGTCCGGCGGTGTGTTCGAATTCGCGATCGAGCCGAACTTGCCGCTCTTGCGCGCTTCGACGTACGTGCCGTCGTCGACGTACTGGATCTTCAGGTCGACGCCGAGTCGCTGCCGCGCCTGCGCCTGCAGTGCCTGCAGCAGCACGTCGCGCTGGTCGCGCACCGTCGCCTGCGCCTGGATCACCGCGATCGTCAGCCGTTCGCCGTTCTTCGTGCGGTAGCCGCCGCTGTCGCGGACGTTCCAGCCGGCTTCGTCCAGCAACTGGTTCGCGAGCTTCGGGTTGTTGCCGTAAGTCTTTTCGATCGATGCGACATAGAGCGGATCGATCGGCGACGTGACGCCCCATGCACGCGTGCGCTCGCCGCGGTAGATCGACTGCACGATGCCCGTTATGTCGAGGCCTTCCAGCAGCGCCCGGCGCACCTTCACATCCTGCGTGGGACCGTAGCCGACGTTCAGGAACAGCGAGTAGGGCGTGCCGGTGTTGAGCGCGCGGCGGTAGGTGAAATCGGCGTTCTTGCGGATCAGCGCGGCGTCGTTGCCGGACACGCCTTCGATCACGTCGACCTGGCCTGACAGCAGCGCGCCGGTGCGCACGGACGATTCGGGCAGGAACCGGTAGACGATCCGGTCCAGGTACGCGGGGCCCTGGTGGCCCGCCGTCGGCGGCGCCCAGCGATAGTCGGGGTTCTTCGCGAATTCGATTTCCTGCCCCTTGACGTAGCGGCGCAGGATGAACGGGCCGGTGCCCGCGATGTCGGGGCCGCCCGATTTCAGGCTCGGTCGGTCGAACGCGTTCGGCGACAGCAGCGGCAGCCGGCCGGCGAATGTCAGGAACGGCGCATACGGCGCATCGAGCGTGATCGCGACCGTGTGCTCGTCCGGTGTCTTCACGTCCGCGACGTGCGAGATCAGTCGTGCGAGCTGGCTGCCGGCGGAGTACGACAGTTCGCGTGCGTTCAGGAAATTGCGGGCCACGGCCTTCGCGTCGAACGGCGCGCCGTCGGTGAACTTCACGCCGTCGCGCAGCGTGAACGTATACGTCTTGCCGTCGGCGGAGACCTTGTAGCCGGTCGCGAGCCACGGCACGTAGCTGCCGTCCGGCTTCTGTGCGAGCAGGCTTTCGTATGCGTTGCGCAGGAGCAGCTCGACCTTGTCCTGGCCGTTCAGTTGCGGGTTCAGCGTGCGCGGCTCCGTTTCGACGCCCCAGGTCAGCGCGCCTCCGGAGACGGGCGTGCCCTGTGCGAACGCCGCATACGGGAACGCGAGCGCGACCAGCAGCGCGGCCGAGGCGGTACGGCGCGAAGCGCGGAGAGCGGAATCCGGAAATGCGAATGTCATGCGTGGCAGCCTTTCACGAGGTGGGTAGCAGGGGATGCGGTGCGCGAAGCCCGGAGGAGGGGGCGTCACGCGTTTGCGTGGAGCGGCACGTCGTGCGCGGTGGTATCGTCCGCTGCCGGATCGCGATAGAGCTCCGGGAGCAGGATTTTCCGCAGCCAGACGAGCGGCGTGCCGAGCGCATTCGTCGAGCGATCGAACGGCAGGTAGCCGTTACGTTCGTAGTACGGCTGCAGCCACGGATGGTTGGTCGCGGTCGCGAGATAGGTCGCGGGCGCCTTCACCTGCTCGGCCAGGAACCGCGATTCGACGTGCTCGATCAGTGCGTGCCCGAACCGCTGCCGCTTGAACGCGGGCGCGACCGCGAACCAGTGGAGGAACGGATACGGCATGCGGTGGCGTTCGCCGGATACCCATGGAAAGCGCACGGTCAGCGTGGCCGCGAGGGCCAGTCGGCCTTCCGGTGTCGTGTGTTCGAGCACGAACGTGGTTTCGCGCGCAACGGTCTGCGCGACGCGCTCGATCGGCGAGCGCGTGATCGTGAAAAGCACGCCCTGCGGCACGAGCGGCGCATACGCATCCTGCAGCAGCGCGTAAAGGGCCGGCACGTCGTCCGCGCCGGCGATGCGGATCGTATCGGTCATCGCGCGGTGCCCTCGAAGTCCGGTTGCGGCGTCGCGGCGCGCTCGCGCGATTCCCGCGCATCGGGCCGGTACCGCGACGACGCCGCGCCGTGCTCGTCGGCCGACGCGCCTGCCAGCAGCCGCAGCGACGCAATGCGCGGTGCGGCATCGGCGAGCGGCGTATCGATGACGAATTCGTCAATCCCGTGGCGGCGATGCAATGCGTGCAGTTCGTGCAGCACGTCGTCGCGCGTGCCGTGCACGATCCGCGTTTCGCGCGGATCGATGCGATGCGGGCCGCCGCCTGCCTGCCGGATATAGGCGTGCGCCTGATCGAGGCTGCCGACGTTGACGGCAGGCGTGTTGCCCACCTGCACGCGAAAGCCCTGATGTCCGCTCGCCAGCTGCGCGGCCGCGTCGCGGGTTGCCGCGACGATCGCGGAGACCGCGAGCAGCGGCGTGCGGCCGCCGGATGCGCTGCGGTATGCATCGAACGCGCGTTCCAGATCGGTCGGTGAGGCGTTCAAATGCGACGCGTAGACGAACGCCCAGCCTAGCCGCGCCGCGAGCGCGGCGCTTTCCGCACTGGCGCCGAGCAGGAATGGTTGTGCGGGCTCGGGCGGGCGCGGCGTCGCATGCAGCGTGGCGTCATCCTGCCCGGTCGTATCGGCAGCCGTGGCTGCGCCCTGAAGATGACGATTCAGTTCGTCAGCCAGATCGGCGAACGACGCGCGCCGCGCGGGATCGTAGCCGGCCTGCAGCGCGCGCGTCGACAGCGGCAGGCCGCCCGGCGCCTTGCCGATACCGAGATCGACGCGGCCCGGCGCCAGCGACGCGAGCAGGTTGAAGTTTTCCGCGATCTTGTACGGACTGTAGTGCTGCAGCATCACGCCGCCCGAGCCGACGCGAATGCGCCGCGTATGCGCGAGCACGTGCGCGATCAGGATCTCCGGCGACGGGCACGCGAGCGCGGCGGTGTTGTGATGTTCGGCGAGCCAGTAGCGGTGATAGCCGGCGGCGTCGGCGAAGCGCGCGAGCGACACGCTGCGCGCAAGCGCGTCGGCGGCCGTTTCTCCCGGCGCGACCGGGCTCTTGTCGAGCACGCTCAAGCGGAACGGCAACGCGGTCGAAGCGGACGAATCGGAGTCGGAGCGGATGGCGTCGAACGTCATGATGAAGCGATCGGCGCGGGTCGAAACGGCCTGATCAACGGGTTTGGCATGCCGAATTATTTTGCGGCGCCGTTCGCACGGTCAAACAATCAAGAAGAATATCGAAAGCCGAAAATATTCGTTCCGGCCGACCGGGGGGCTTGCATTATGGTCGTTGACTGCGCGTCGTCTCGCGGCGTGTGCCCGGCCCTTGCCGGGCGATGCGGGGCCACGATGCCGACATGAAGTGTCCGATCGAACGGAATCAAGAGGAATACAGATGAATAGCAAACGCGTACTGCGTGAGACGCTCACCCTCGTTACGCGCCATCGCGCGACGAACGGAGCCGCGTCATGAGCGGCGCACGTAGACGGTTGAAGACGCTCGTCGGCGCGGCGAGCGTGCTGTACGCACCCGGCGATGCGGATGCCGTGCACGGTGTGCGACGTGCGGCGTCGCTCGCACGCAAGGCGGAAGCCGAGAAGATCACCGGCCTCTTTACCGCCGACCTGCTGCAGGCCGATTCGGCCGGCCTCGCCGGCACGACGGGCAGCCAGGAGCCGATCGTCGCGCTGGCGGCGCTGAGCCAGGCGACGTCGGCGATCGGCCTCGTCGCGACGGTGTCGACGACGTATCACCATCCGTACAACCTCGCGCGGCTGATCGGCACGCTCGACCACGTGAGCGGCGGCCGTGCTGCGTGGAACGCGGTGACGTCGTCGGTCGGCGAGGAGAATTTCGGCGATGCGGCGTTGCCCGACCCCGAACGGCGTTACGCACGTGCGGCCGAATTCGTCGAGGTCGTCAACGCGCTGTTCGACGCGAACGATCCGGGCGCGACGCGGCGCGGGCAGGGCGGTGGCATCTCGGTCGATCCGCGCAAGCTCGGCGCGATCGACTATCACGGCGAGCACTTCCAGGTGCAGGGGCCGCTGAACGTGCCGCCGTCGCCGCAGCGCCGGCCGGTGCTGTTTCAGGCGGGTCAGTCGGCCAGCGGCGTATCGCTCGGCGCGAGGTACGCGGAGGTTGTGTATACGTCTCAGCCGACGCACGAAGATGCACGCGCATTCGTCGCCGAACTGCATCGGCAGGCCATCGCATTCGGCCGCGGCGACCGGCTGCCGCTCGTGATGAACTCGTTCCATTCGGTGATCGGCGAATCCGATGCCGACGTCGCGCGACGGTTGCGCGACAAGCATGAACGCATCGATTACGAACAAGGCCGGCTGAAGCTCGCCGACATGCTCGGCGGCGTCGTCGACCTGCGCGACCTGCCGCTCGACCAGCCGTTGCCGGGGTCGCTGCTGCCGGCGATCGACAGCGTGCATCGCCGGCGAGGGCGTGTTGCGATCTTCGTCGGCTATGCGCGTCAGCGGCTGACGCTGCGCGAGCTGATCGTCCGCGCGCAGGAGACCGGCCACTGGTTCGTCGCCGGCACGCCGGAGCAGCTCGCCGATGCGATCGAGGCGCGCTATCGCGCGGGGCTCGTCGACGTGCTGTCGCTGCACGGGCTCGGTCAGCCGGACCAGGAGGACCTGCTGCTCAATGGCTTGCTGCCCGAATTGCGTCGTCGTGCGCTGCTCGATACCGACTACGTGGGCGGTGATTTCCGCGCGAATCTGGAGTTGCCGGCGTTGCAGCGCGAAACGGCGGAGGCGTGAGCGGGCGAACGGTCGAACGATGCACCGTGCGGCGCGTTCGGCGGTGCGCCGTTCCGCCATATCGCGCGATCAGATATTCATCGAAAAAATAACCATTTGGTACACACGTCGGCGCGCATTACAGTCTCGCCTCCTGCCGGCTGCGACGCCGGTCGTTCCGACGTTATTTCAGAAATTCGCCACATGAATCGTTTGATGCGTTCCAGTGTCCGCCGTGCCGCGGCCGCGGTGTTTGTGGTCGGCCTCGTGCCGGCTTCCCATGCGGCCCAGCCGACGTTGCGCGTCGGAATCGACGCCGAATCGTATCCGCCGTTCTTTTCGAAGGACGCGGCCGGCAAGTGGAAGGGCTGGGAAATCGACGTGCTCGATGCCGCGTGCGGCAAACTGAACGTGCGGTGCGAACTCACCGACATTGCTTGGGACGGCCTGATTCCGGCGTTGCAGAACCGCAAGATCGACGTGATCTGGTCGTCGATGACGATCACCGGCGAACGGCAGAAGGCAATCGATTTCAGTCGCGCGTATTACGAATCGCCGACGGTGTTCGTCGGCGCGAAAAGCGATCGGCGCCGCGTCGACTGCGCGGTGCCCGCGAGCTTCAAGGGTCGCGTGATCGGCGTCGAGGCCGGCACGAACTTCTCGGCGTTCCTCGATTCGCGCTTCAAGCCGGATGCGCAGATCAAGGCGTTCGACAAGTTCGACAACGCGCTCGCGGATCTGGTGTCCGGCCGGGTCGACTACGTGCAGGAAGGCAAGGGTCTGTTCACGGCCTTCCTCGCGTCGCGCGACGGCAAGGACTTCGAGGTCAAGGCGACGTGCGCGGACAACCCGGTGCTGGGCCTCGGCATCGGCGCGGGTGTGCGCCAAGGCGATGCGCTGCGCGGCAAGCTGTCGACCGCGATCGCTCAGCTGCAGCAGGACGGTACGTGGGATGCGATCACCGCCCGCTATCCGAACCTGAAGGGCACGATCGAGAAGGGCCGCTGACCCGATGGCCGCGGACGACTCGCTGCTCGCGCTGCTTGCATTCGACGACGGTGGATATGGCCGTGTGTTCGCGGGCGCGTTCGCGCTGACGTTCGGCGTCGCGGCGTCGTCGTTCTGCACCGGCGTGCTGCTCGGCATCGCCGGCGCGCTCGGCAAGCTGTCGCGCCACGCGCCGCTCGCATGGCTCGCGCGGCTCTACACGACGCTGGTGCGTGCGCTGCCCGAGCTGTTGTGCCTGCTGCTCGCGTTCTATGCGCTCGCGCCTGCCGTCGAGGTCGCGCTGCGCCGCGTCGGCCTGGTGCCCGACGGCTTCGCGTTCCCGCCGTTCCTCGTTGCTGCGCTGTCGCTCGGTTTCATCCAGGGCGCGTATCTGACCGACATTTTCCGCGCGGCGCTCGTCAACGTGCCGATCGGGGAGATCGAAGCCGCGCATGCATACGGGATGACGCCATGGCAGACGTTCACGCGCATCCGGCTGCCGGCCGCCGCGCGGCTCGCATTGCCGGGCGTCGGCAACGTGTGGCTGAACGCGACCAAGGACGCGTCGTTCATCAGCGTGCTCGGCTCGTTCACGGACTTGCTGAAGGCGAGCCAGCTCGCGGCCGGCGCGACCCGTCACTATGTATTCTTCTATCTCGTCACGGCCGCGCTGTTCCTGCTGCTGAGCATCGCGTCGACCGGCATCTTCGCGGTGCTCGAGCGGCACGCGAACCGTGGCACGAGGCGTGCAACCGCATGATGTTCTCGCTGCCGTTCCTGCTCGATACGGTGATGCCGAAGCTGCTCGCCGCAGTGCCGACGACGCTCGCGCTGACGCTGTGGTCGGGCGCGGCCAGCGTGCTGCTGGGCGTACCGCTCGCGCTCGCCGCCGGTGCTCGCCATGCGCCGCTGCGCTGGTCCGCGCGCGGCTGGATCATGCTGATTCGCGGCACGCCGCTGCTCGTTCAGCTCTATTTGCTGTACTACGGATTCGGGCAAATCGTGCCGCGCGAATGGATGCGCGACAGCTGGGCATCGCCGCTGCTGCGCGACGCGTTCTGGTACGCGATCGTCGCATTGAGCGTGAACGAGAGCGCGTATGTCGCGACGATCCTGCGCGGCGCGATCGCCGGCGTGCCGGCCGGCGAGATCGAAGCCGGGCACGCATACGGCATGACGCGCGCGCAGGTGCTGCGCCGCATCGTCGGCCCGCGCGCCTGGCGGCTCGCGCTGCCCGCGCTCATCGGCGAGGCGATCCTGCTGCTGAAATCGACCGTCCTCGCGTCGACCGTGACCGTGTTCGACGTGATGGGAACGGCCAATACGCTGCGCTTCGAGACGTTGCGCGTGTACGAGCCGCTGGCCGGCGCGGCGATCGTCTATGTCGTACTGGTCGCGCTGCTGATCGTTCCTGCCGGCCGTTTCGAGCAGCACGTCAATCGCTACCTTACGCGCGCGCCGGACGAGCGCACGCCAGCACGGCGCCGCCGCCGCGCGTCGTCGGGCGCGTGGGCGGCACCCAACTGATTCCTTCCCTGATACCGATTTCGACGATGTCCGATCCTCGCCCGTTGCTGTTTTCCCTGTATGAACAAGCCAGTGTCGGTTGCGGTGGCGCACCAAGCCTGTGGACCCACCCCGCCGATGAACGGCTGCGCGCCAATACACTCGCGTTCTGGTCGAACCTCGCGCGCACGGCCGAACAGGCCGACCTCGACATGCTGTTCTTCGCGGACGTGCTCGGCCTGTACGACGTCTATGGCGGGTCGGCCGATGCCGCGCTGCAGTGGGCGGTCGAGTCGCCCGCGAACGATCCGATGATGCTGATTCCGGCGCTGGTCGCGCAGACCGAGCGGCTCGCGTTCGGCGTGACCGCGAGCACGACCTACGAGCATCCGTTCGCGCTCGCGCGCCGCTTCAGCACGCTCGATCATCTGAGCAACGGCCGGATCGGCTGGAACATCGTGACGTCCTACCTGACGAGCGCGGCGCGCAACTTCGGGCTCGACCGGATGATCGGTCACGACGAACGCTATGCGCGCGCCGAGGAGTTTCTCGACGTCGTCTATAAGCTGTGGGAAGGGAGCTGGGCGGACGACGCGGTCGTCGCCGACAAGCACGCGCCGCGCTATGCGCGTGGCGACCGCGTGCGGCCGATCGCGCACGAAGGCACGCACTATCGCGTGCAGGGGCCGCACGTCTGCGCGCCGTCGCCGCAGCGCTCGCCGGTGCTGATCCAGGCCGGCTGGTCCGGGCGCGGACGCGAATTCGCAGCGAAGCACGCGGAGGTGGTGTTCGTCGCGAAGTCGAATCCGCACGAGATCCGCGCGGGCCTCGACGAGATTCGCCGGCAGGCGGCTGAACGCGGCCGGTCGGCGGACGACGTGAAGTCGCTGACGGTGCTGCGGATCGTGACGGCGCGCTCGTCGAGCGACGCGAAGGAGAAATACCACCTGCTGCAGCAGCACTATCACCAACACGCGCAACTCGTCAGCTACGCGGGCGACACCGGCATCGACATCGACCGCTATGCGGACGACGAACCGCTTACGACGCAGACGGAAGGACTCACGTCCTACGTGATGAGGCCCGACGGCAGCGGCAAGCCGCTCACCGCCGGCGACGTGCGGCGCAAGTTCGCGAGCGTCACGCGCGGCACCGACCTGATCCTCGTCGGCTCGCCCGACGAGGTCGCCGATCAACTCGCCGAGCATGCGCGGCAGTCGACGACGAGCGGCTACATGCTCAATCCGCTTATCAGCCCGGGCACGCTCGACGATTTCGCCGAACTGATCGTGCCGGAATTGAAGAAGCGCGGCCTGTACCGGACGACGGCACCGGCCGGTACTTTCCGTTCACGCCTGAGCGGACGGGATCGGTTGCCCGATACTGCGTATGGTTCGTCGTTCAGACACTCGGCCGTGGGGTTGGTCTGACCTCAAGCAATTCGGTGCCGGTAACTTCAGCGCGCAACCGACGCTCCGGTGTCGTGGAACGTCCGGACGACGGTCGGGGGTTGATCCGCTTGGCGGATGGTGAGGTGCAAGTTTTTCGTGTACTAAAACGACAAGCGAGGGCGCGCCTTGATGAGTGATGCAAGGCGTACTGAAGTCTGGTGAAGCAGGCGCACCCGGGTGTGTCCTGATCATTCTCGCGGGGCACACGTTTGATGCGCATCGATCAGCCGGCCTTCTTGGGTTCCCTTTTTTCTGTCGCGGCTTGCGGACCAGATGCTGCTCTTTCTGGTACCGCTCGTCGTCTTTCAGATCACGCATAAAGCGACGTGGTCCGGGCTCGCATTTTTCATCGAAGCGTTGCCGCGATTCATCGCCTTTCCGGTCTGCGGTGCATTGAGCGACCGCGTGCCGCCCGTTCGTGTGCTGCGAGCGAGCCGGACCAGTCGTGCCATCGCCTGCATGATCGGCATTGCCGGCTATGTCGCCTGGAGCGGAATCGGGTGGCTGATCGCGTTGTCCGCCGTCTGCGGCGCACTCACGAGTCAGGGGCTTGTCGCTCGCGAAGTGCTGCTGCCACAGATTTCTACGCAGCAGCGCTTCGAAAAAGTGCTGTCATATACGCAGCTTGCCGAGCAGTTGGGAGTCGTGCTCGGGCCGATCGTCGCGGCGGCACCTAGAAATCCGAACGCACGGTCAACATCACGTTGCGCGCATCGCCGAATACGCTGTAATAGGTGCTGGGCGGACGAATGTAGTACCTGCGATTGAACACGTTATTCAATTGCAAGGACGCCGTCACGTGCTTGGTGAAACGATATCCCGCTTGTGCGTCGAAAACCGCATAGCCGCCCTGTTCGACGCCACGCGAAATCCGCGTTTGAGCGAGCATGCCGCCCCCGATCGAGAATCCGCGTAACGGGCCTTGCGAGAGCGTATATCGGGTCCACAGCTTGAACAAATGCTTCGGATCCGTGCCGTCGGTGAGATCGGGCGAGTCGTTCTCGTAGTGTGCGTTCAGATACGTGTAGCCGGCATAGAGATTCCAGTCTGGCGTCGGCTGGCCAGTGAGTTCGAGTTCGATACCCTGATTGCGTGCCTTGCCTGCGGATACGTAATAGAACTGATGGGCAGGGTCGGCAACGGCGCGGTTGTCGTCGTTGATGCGGAACAGCGCGGCGTTCGCATTCAGGCGGCCATCGAGCAGGCTGCTTTTTATGCCTACTTCGTACTGCTCTCCCGAGCGCGGCGGCAGGCCCGGCCCCGAGTACGTGCCTTGGGTTTGCGCATCGAGGAACCGCGCGTAGTTGGCGTAGGCCGTCAGCGACGGCACGATGTCCCACAGCAATCCGGCGGACGGCAGGAAGCGATGATTGACCTGTGCGTTGGTCGTCCAGTCCGCGACGCTCGGCAACGTCGACTGCGTGCGGTCTTGCAGGAACGCCTCGCGGCCGCCGAGCACGAGCGTCAGCGGCGTGGCGAGCTTGATACGCGCCTGCGCATAGACGCCGTATTGCACGGTGCGGTGATTGGTGCCGAACGTGTACGGTACGTCCACGGCGGGTACCGCATTGGGATCGTAGAGACTGTAGGCGCCACCGTACGGGCCGCTCAACGCGCGGTAACCCGATTGCGCGCCCGATGTCATCACGGCGTAGTTCGCGCCGATGATCAGCGTATGCGTCTGCCCCCAGAGGCGGACCGGGCCGGATACATTGGTGTCCGCGCCGAACCAGTCATAGCTCGTGCGCTGCCGCTGGTCTCCGAAGCGCGCGAGGCCGTTTGCGGTCGCGCCGGGGCCGGAGTACGCGTAGTAGGCCTTGGAGAGTTCGTGGCGGTAGAACAGCGTGGTCGAAGATTGCCACGCGTTTTCGAACCGATGCACGAGGTTGGCGTTGACCTCCTGCAACGAGGTGTACGCGTAGTTCCAGCTCGGACTGAAGTTCCGCGTGTATTCGCTCGGCACGCGCCCGGTGAGCGCGGTACGCGTGCTGTTCAGCACGCCGCCCGCACCGTAATCGATGCCGGAAATCGGCGAGACCTGATAGCCGCCCGAGAACGACAGCGTCGTGCGCGGCGTGAGGTCCCAATCGAGCGCACCATAGGCCATCACCTCCTTGCTGCGCGTGCGCTCTATGGATTGCATACCGGTGCTGCCCACGAGAACGGCGCGTCCGCGCAGCGTGCCGTCCTTGTTCAGCGGCCCGGTGACGTCGATCATCTGGCGCACGCTGCCGAACGAATCGACCTGTGTTTCCGTGCCGAGATGGAACTGATCCTGAGGGCGCTTGCGCACGAGATTGACGACGCCGCCCGGCTCGCCCATGCCATCGATCGAGCCTGCCGGGCCGCGCAGGATTTCGACGCGGTCGTACATCGCCAGATCGAATTGCAACTGATACTGCAGGCCGCTCAGCGTCGGGACCCCATCGAATTCAATGCCGAGCTGCGAGCCGCGCGCGCGGAAGTACGCGGTACCGTCGCCGTAGTCGATCGAACTGACGCCGGTCACGGAGCGCAACGCCTGCTGGATGGTCGTGATGTTCTGGTCGTCCATCCGCTCGCGCGTGAGCACCGAGACCGAGTTCGGCGTCTCCTTGATCGATTGCGCGACTTTTCCGCCGATGGTGGCCCACTTTGCAGCGTAGTTGTCGCTGCCTTCGGTTGTCGCATCGGCGTCCTTTGTGCCCACCACCGTCAAGGCGGGCAGCATGCCGCCGACGGGGGCGGGCGAGCCTTGCGCGTTCGCCCACGAGGAGGCGAGGCACAGCGCCGAAAAGGCGAGCGGGGCACCGCTGCGTCGTCCCGTCGTCACGCGCCGCGCGCGCGGGTGGTCTATTCTCGTTGTCATGGTTGATCATCCCAATGTTGAAAAACGTCGAACTGCTTCCTCCCGCCAGCGGCGGGTTGAAAAATGGGGGGACGATCTTTGTCGACGGGCATCTGACGGCCTCGTCTGTCTTGAATCCATGCACTACCGAACAACCGCCGGACCGACATCGTGGTCGATCCCGCGACCCGTGATGCAATTACCGCCGCAACCCGCGCAACATCACGAGCGCGACGAGCCACGGTCCGCCGAGCAGCGTGGCGACGAGGCCGGTCGCGATTTCCTGCGGAAAAACGATCTGCCGCCCGAGCCAGTCCGCCGTCACCATCAGCAGCGCGCCGAGGGTTGCGGCCAGATAAAGCTGCGGCACGGGGCGGCGCGCACCGGAAAACCGTGCGATATGCGGCGCGATCAACCCGACGAACGACAACGGCCCGACAATCACGGTAGCCGCCGCCGTTGACATGGCCGCCAGCAGCAGCAATGCGAAGCGCGCGCGACCCACGGGCACGCCGACGCTCGCCGCGACGTCCGTGCCGAGCGCAAGAGCGGCGAGCCAGCGTCCGGTCAGCGGTGCAACGGCGAGCGTGAGGAGCGCCAGTGCCGCGACGCTCCATGCGATGCCGGGCGCGACGTAGTAGGTGGATCCGATCAACAGATCGACGAGCACGCCCGCGCGCGGATCGCCGCTTGACATCAGCGCGCCGACTACCGCGTTGAACAGCGCACTGATCGACAGCCCGACGAGCAGCAGGCGCTCGGGCGCGAATCGCGCGCGCCGTCCGAACCAGACGAGCAGCATCAACGTCGCGAACGTGCCGGCCACGCAGCCAGCCACCAGCGCGGCGGGAACGAGGCGGTGACCGAGAAACAGCACGGCGACCATGCCGAACATGCCGCCGGAACCCACACCGAGCACGTCGGGACTCGCCATCGGATTCGCGCTCATGCGTTGCAGCAGTGTTCCCGCGACTGCCAGCAGAGCGCCCGCCGCCAGCGCCGCGACGAGGTGGGGTACGCGCCAGAACAGCAGGCTTTCGATTTGCGTGAGCGTGGCGACGCTCGTGCCGGTGGGGCCGCGAGAGACCGCCAGCGACAGCAGGCATGCGAGCGGCAGCAGCATGGCCCACACCAGCGCCATCGCACGAGGCGCGCGGCGATCATGCCGGGGGCCCGTTGCAGCATGCGCATCGGGCCGCGAGCGCAAACGCGGCAGCAACCCGACGAGCAGCGGCACGCCCACGATCGCGGTCGCGCTTCCGGTCGCGATCACGTGTGCGGAAAACAGGTCGGCCCGCGCGGCCGTGCGCACGATTTCATCGGTGAGCCACAGCAGCGCCGCGCCGGTGAGCGGTGACCACACGAGCCGCGCGCGCAATTGCCGCGCGCCGGCCAGGCGGGCCAGCAGCGGCGCAGCCAGGCCGATGAAGCCGATGACGCCCACTTCGGCGACCACGAACGCCGTGAGCGCGACCGCGACGAACAACGCGGCGCCGCGCACCCATCCGACCGCGACACCGAGATGGCGCGCCGTCGTGTCGCCTGCGTCGAACAGAGTCAGCGGGCGATAGAGCAGGGCGGTGCCGCCCGCGCAGGCGGCGAGCTGCATGCCCAGATGCAGCGTCGGTTGCCAGCCGTTCTGGTCGAGCGCGCCGCCGCCCCAGATCTGCAAGCCCGCAAGCCTGTCGAAATGCACCACCGAGATCGCGAGACTGATTGCGCCGCAGTACAAGTTCACCACCATGCCGCCGAGGATCACGCCGAGCGGCGACATACGTTGCGCCCATGCCAGCGCGAACACGACGAGCATCGCGGCCGCGCCGCCCGCGAGCGCCAGCGTGCTTCGACCCATGGCCAACCAGCCGGGCATCCAGATCGTCGCGACAGACAGCGTGAGATACGCGCCCGGGAACACCCCGAGCGTCATGGGTTCAGCGAGCGGATTGCGCAGCACCTGTTGCATCAGCGCGCCCGCGAGACCGAGTGCGGCGCCGCACAGCAGTGTCATCGCGACGCGCGGCAGCAGGCTGTAGTGGACGAGCAAGGCCCCCACGTCCTGCGTGTCGGCGGTGGCCGCGAGCGCGTGCCAAAAGGATGCGCCCGCCAGTGCGCGATGCACGTCCGTGGCGGTCAGGCATGCGGCGAGTACGGCCAGGGCGCCGACCAGCGCCAGGCGCCGATCGCTTGTCCGCGCGACGCGTCCGGCCAGCACGAGGTTACGCAAGGCCGCCTCCGCCGTGCTCAAGTGTGGCGAGGGCGATCGAGACGGCCGCGGCGAAGCGCTGCATCGACACGAGTCCGCCGAAGGCCGCGATCACCGGCAGTACGGCGACGCGTTTCTCGCGCACGGCAGGCAGCGCACGCCACAACGGGCTCTGGTTCAGCGCGGCACGCACGGCGGCGCGCAGCGGCCCGATCAGCAGAATGTCCGCGTGCGGGACATCGAACAGGCGTTCCAGCACGACGGTGGCCGAGCCGGTTACGGAGGTGCGCCATGGCGTGGAGGCCGCGCGGCTCGCCGCGTCGCGAGGATGGGCCGCATTGTCGACGCCGATGCGCGCGAGCGCGTCGTCGAACAGGCTACCCGCGCCATAGACGCGAAAATGTCGCTCGTCGAGTGCTTCGGCGACGATCACGGCTCGCGCCGGGTGAGCCCCGGTGCTCGCGATCCGGGTGGCCACCGACGCGAATTCCTGTTGCGCGGCGGCGATCAGCTCGGTGGCGCATAGCGGCGCCCCGATCGCGCGCCCCATCGCGGATGTTTCGTCGCAGAGCACCTCGAGAGGCCGTGCAGCGCTCATGTATGTGCCCAGCGTGAGCGTCGGCGCGATGCGTCGGAGCGGCGTCATCAACGCCGCATGCGCCGGCGTGACGATGATGAGATCCGGCGCGAGCGCGAGCAGCACCTCGAAATTCGGCTGATAGAGCAGGCCGACATCGGCGACGCCGGGCGGCAACGGCGGCGTCACGATGCCGCTCGCATACCAGTCGGGCAACGGAATGCCGACGGGCGCGCGCCCGAGCGCGAGCAGCGTTTCCGTCAGTTCCCAGTTGAGCACCACGATGCGATGCGGGAGCCGCGTGACCGCGGCAGCGACGCATGGCGCGGAGAACCGTGTGCCGGAGCCGGCGAGCACGGTGAGCGCGACGAGCAGTTGCCGGCGGCGCGGATTCGCAACGAGCAGGTTCATGCCGGAAACCCCAGACGCCGCCCGCTGACCGGATCGGCGCTCACGCGCATCGGCACGCCGTAGATCGATTCGAGGTGTACCGGGTCCATGATGTCGGCGGCGCGCTCGCGCATCAGCAGACGGCCCTCGCGCAGCGCAACGATGCGGTCGCAGAACCGCGCGGCCATGTTCACGTCGTGCAGGACGACGACGGCGCTCATCGCCCTCGTCGCGCAGAGCGTGCGCACGAGTTCGAGCACGGAGAGCTGATGGTTGAGGTCGAGCGCAGACGTCGGTTCGTCGAGCAGCATGCAGCGGCAGTCCTGTGCGACCAGCATCGCCAGCCATGCACGCTGACGCTCGCCGCCCGACAGTACGTCGACGGGGCGATCGGCGTGACGGAGCACATCGGCTGCACGCATCGCGCGCTCGACGTGCTCGGCGTCTTCGTCCCCGAAGCGTCCGAGCGCGCCATGCCACGGATAACGCCCGAGGGCGACCAGCTCGTGCACGGTCATGCCGTCGGTGGGCGGCGTCTGCTGCGGTAGATACGCGACCTGGCGCGCGAATTGGCGTGCGCCCCAGTCGGCGAGCGGCTTGCCCGCATAGCAAATCGTGCCGGCAGTGGGGGCGAGCTGACGGGCGAGCAATTTGACGAGCGTGGATTTGCCCGAACCGTTGTGCCCGACCAGCCCGGTCACGCATGCGGGTTCGATCGCGAGAGTGATCGATTGCAGCAGGGGACGGCCGCTGGCGACGTACGACACGCGTTCGAGCGAGAACGTCGCGGCATTGCCGGTGTCGCCGCATGCGGAGCGGGCTGCTTCGTCGCGCACGATATGGCTCATGCCGCGCTCGCCATGTCGTTGCCGCCCGTACGCCGCGCGTTGTCCGCGCCGGCCGTGTCCGCGGTAATCGCGGCGATGCGCCCGTTCTCGAGTTTGATGAGACGGTCGGCGAGATCGAAGTAGCGATCGTCGTGCGTGATGACCAGCACGGTCTTGCCGTTCGCCTTCAGCGCGGGCAACAGCGTGCGATAGAACACGTCCTTGAAGGCCGGGTCCTGATCGGCCGCCCATTCGTCGAATACATAGAACGGTCGATCCTCCAGGAATGCGACCAGCAGCGCGAGGCGTTTGCGCTGACCTTGCGAAAGGGCGAGCGTGGAGAACGTGCCGCGCTCGATGCGCACCTTGTGGTCGAGTTGCAGCGCGACGAGCAACGTACGCGCCATCCCTTCGCGTTCGCCGGTCAGGCCGAGCAGCGAATCGAACAGATGAAAATCGCTGAAGACCACCGAGAAACGCTGTCGATACACGGCACGCGTCGTGTCGTCCACGGCGACGCCATCGACGAGCAGACGGCCGCGCTCGGGCGCGTAAAGGCCGACGAGCAGCTTCGCGAGCGTGGTCTTGCCGCTGCCGTTGCCACCGACGAGATACACGAGCTCTCCGGCGTCGAACGTCAGATCGATGGGCCCGAGCGTGAACAGGCCGTCGTCGCTTTCGCGCACATAGCGATGTTCGACACCTTCGAACGCGATGCGCGAGAATCCTTCGGCCGGGGCTGGGGCGGAATCGGCGTGATTGCCTGGTTCGGCAGGCAGCGCCGCTTCGAGCGCGCCGATGCGCTCGAACGCAACGCGTGCCGAGTTGAGCGACGGTAGCGCCGCGAGCAGCCCTTCGACGGGCATGATCAGATAGAGGAACACGAGCGCGTAACCCGACATGACGTGTGCGTCGGCGCCGAACAGATGCGCGAACACGAAAGTCGTCAGGCCGACGAAGCCGAACAGCAGCAAATTGCCCCAGCTTGCCGCGAGCGCGTGCAGCACATAGCCGCGCGTGCGCTGCACGCGCACCGCTTCCACGTGCGGTGCGAGCTCGCTGCCGACGAACGCGTCCGCGCGCGCGCGATGCAGCTTGAGTTCCTTGGCGCCGTCGAACAATGCACGAAACTGGTTCAGCAGCGTGTCCTCGCGGTCGCGCGATGCGCGCAGATGACGCAGCGCACGGGCGCTCACCAGCTGCGTGCCGAGCGTGCCGGCCCCGAGCACGCCCAGCGCGACCGCAAGGATCGGCAGCGAGAGCATGCCGAGGTACGTGAGACAGCCGACGATCACGGCGCCCTGCATCGCAATGGAGGGCAGGCTCACGAAGAACACGACGATGCTGTCGAGATCCTGGGTCAGCGCGCCCACCGCGCGGGCCGCGCCGCACCGCTCCAGATCGCGGAACGACGCGGCGGTAATGCGCCCGATCGTCTGCATGCGCAGTTGAGCCTTGACGCGTTGACCGAGATACATGAATAGCGCCTGCGAGCCGATGCGCGTCACGAGCACCAGCGCGGCAAGCAGTACGAAGCGCATGCCCAGGTGCATCAGCTGTGCGCCCGACGCTTGCAATGCCTGATTGATGAGTGCCACGAGCGCCGCGTTCGCGAAGCCGCTCGCGAGACTCGCGAATAGCGCGACCGGCAGCAACCAGCGTGAGTAGCGGAGCAATGAGGCAATGAGAGGCATAAGTCGTCGAAGGTCGTGCGGACGTGCTGGTTGCACGTGTTGTGTCTCAGAAATAAGAATGAGACGTATTAAACGTGGCGAGCGGGATTTGGCCGTAACCATTGATGGGTAAGGAGATTAATGCCTCCCGCAGCCGAAAGGTAGACAGGAGATATCGATTTTTTGACAGAATTTGGTGAATTTGAAATATCATGGCGCACTTCCTTTCGAACGTCTCCGATGAAGGCTTTTCTGCTCAAGCGCTATCCGCTGGCGCGGGTGCCGCTGCCGCGCCAGGTGGCCGCGACCCTCGTGAACTACCGTCAAGGCGAACGCGTGGCTTGGCATCAGCATCGCCATGGCCAGCTCGTCTTTGCAGCGAAGGGCGTCGTCCGCGTGCTCACGCCGGCCCGAACGTGGACGCTCCCGCCGTCGCGGGCGGTGTGGCTGCCGTCGGACGTCGATCACGAACTGCACGCGGTGGGTGACACCGCGCTATGCAGCGTCTATGTGGAACCCGAAGTGTTTCCGTGGCCTTGGGAGGAGCCGGCGGTCATCGCCGTGTCGGCGTTGCTGCGGGAACTCGCGCTCACGGTGGTCGACGGGGCGGATACCTATACGGCCACGAGCCGTGCCGGGCTCGCCGCGTCGTTGCTGATGAAAGTGCTCGCGGAAACGCCGAGCCTCGCCGAGCCGGGTGTGCCCTTGCCGCGCGATGAGCGCCTGCTCAAGCTGTGCGAGCACATGATGAACGACCCCGCGAGCGATCTCACGCTGGACTTCTGGGGCGAGCAATTCGGCGCGAGCGGCCGTACGCTCGCGCGCCGGCTGCATGCCGAGACGGGGCTGACGTTCGTGGCCTGGCGGCAGCAGATGCGCGTCGCGGAAGCGATCACGCGCCTTGCGCTCGGCCAGTCGGTTGCGCAGGTGGCAAAAGATCTCGGGTATCGCAGCGCGAGCGCGTTCATCGTCATGTTCCGACGGATCACGGGCGAATCGCCGCAGCGATATCTCGCAGCGAGCTGAACAGGCACGATTCGGGCCGGCCCGGCGACGCAGCGCGCCGGACACATGCGGCCCGATCGGGATTCCTCGCCGCGCGCTTACCCGCGCCCGACGAACGGCATGGCCGTCGCCATGATCGTCATGTTCAGGATGTTCGTGTCGAGCGGCAGGTTCGCCATCTGGACGATCGCGTTCGCGACGTGCGTGACGTCCATGCGCGCTTCGGGCGCGAGGCTGCCGTCGGCTTGCGGGACGCCTTGCGTCATTCGTTCCGTCAGCGACGTCGCGGCGTTGCCGATGTCGATCTGGCCGCACGCGATGTTGTACCGGCGGCCGTCGAGCGCCAGCGCCTTGGTGATTCCGGTCACCGCATGCTTGGTGGCCGTGTACGCGATCGTATCGGGGCGCGGCGCATGCGCCGAGATCGAGCCGTTGTTGATGATTCGGCCGCCCTGCGGCGTTTGCGCTTTCATCACGCGCCATGCGGCCCGCGCGCACAGAAAGACGCCGGTCAGGTTCGTCGCGACGACGCTGTTCCACAGATCGAATTCATATTCGTCGAGGGAAACCGCGGGCGCGTTGCGGCCGGCGTTGTTGAACAGCACGTCGAGCCGGCCGAACTGCTGCGCGATCTGCGCAAACGCGTGGTCGACCGATGCTTCGTCGGTGACGTCCGCAGGAAACACGTGCGCGTCGCCGCCGGCGGCGCGGATCGCGTCCTGCGTTTCGCGCAACGAGGCCTCCGTGCGACCGAGCAGCGCGACGGTGAATCCCGCGTGGGCGAGCGCGACGGCCGCTGCGCGACCGATACCGGAGCCGGCGCCCGTGACGGCTGCGAATTTCTTCGAGACAGACATGGCTTGATTTCCTGCTGGTTGAAAGAAGGCGAGGCGGCCGATGACCGGGATCATCGCCGCATCCGGCAATGTAGTCGAAATGCGCGGTGCGCATGTCCGGGCGACATCGCAACGCACGTTCGGCTGACTACTTCGTCCTGCCGTGCGCGGCCTTTCGTGCCCGCGTGCCGGTCTGCGCAAACAGATCGACCACGACGTCGCGCAGCCACCGGTTCCCCTCGTCCTGGTTGACCCGTGCATGCCAGAGCATGTGAATCGGCGTCCCCGGCAGCGCGACGGGCAGTGCGCGCCAGCCCAGCGAAAACGGTGCGGCGAGCTGCTGCGCGAGATGCTCGGGCACCGTCGCGATCAGGTCGGTGCGCTGCAGGATGTAGCCGACGCTCATGAAATGCGGCACCGTCAGCCGCACCTGGCGCGCCACGCGGCGGCGCCTCAGCCATTCGTCCACCTGCCCGTGACCGGTGCCGGCCGACACCACGACCAGATGTTCGGCATTGCGCCACGCGTCGACCGTCAGCGGCGCGTCCTCGAGCGGATGCCCCCGCCGGAACAGGCACACATAACGCTGATCGAACAGCCGGCGCTGATAGAAGCCACCCTTGAGCTGCGGCAGCAGGCCGATCGCGAGATCGACGCGGCCGTCGGCCATTTCGTCACCGAGGTTGATGCTCGTGTTGCGCACGGTATTGAGCGCGATGCCCGGCGCCGCTTGCGACAGGTGTTCGAGCAGCGCGGGCAGGAACACGACTTCGCCGATGTCGGTCATGCCGATCGTCAGCGTGCGCGTGGCGCGCAGCGGATCGAAACCGGTCTCGGGATTGAGCGCGGCGTGCAGGGTCGCGAGCGCGTGCGACACGGGTTCCGCCAGGCGCAGCGCGAACGGCGTCGGCACCACGCCGCCCGGCCCGCGCACGAACAGCGGATCGCCGAGCCGGCGGCGCAGCTTCGCGAGCGCGTTGCTCACGCCCGGCTGGCTCATGTTCATCTGCTCGGCGACGCTCGACACGCGCCGTTCCTGCATCAGCCGCTGGAAAAGCAGCAGCAGGTTGAGGTCGATATCGCTCAGTTCCATGGGTTTTGCCTCGCCCGGTTCATTGCATCCGGTGATGATGCAGATTCATTTCATTTTATTGTGGAATGAAAGTCGGCTCCCGAGAATACCGGTACGGCCCACGCAATCGGCATGGCCGCTGCGCACGTCGCACACCCCACATCGGAATATCGGAGACACCTTCATCATGCAGACGAACCTGAAGATTGCGATCGTCGGCGCCGGGATCGGCGGGCTGACGCTCGCGCTCGCGCTGCGCGAGCACGGCATCGACGCTCAGATCTACGAACAGACGGAGGTGCTGCGCGAAGTCGGCGCGGCCGTCGCGCTGTCGGCCAATGCGACGCGCTTCTACGAACGCATGGGCCTGCGTGCGGCCTTCGACGCGGTGTGCGCGGACATCCCGGGGCTCGTCTATCGCGACGGCCGCAGCGGTGCGGTGATCGGCCATCATCGCGGCGAGCCCGACTATCGCCGGCAATTCGGCGGCGCGTACTGGGGCGTGCATCGCGCGGATCTGCAGGCCGTGCTGTCGAAGGCGGTCGGCCTCGACAGCATCCATCTCGGCCACCGGTTGACCGATCTCGTGCAGCACGCCGATCGCGTCACGCTGACGTTCGACAACGGTGTGCGCATCGACGCCGATCTCGTGATCGGCGCGGACGGCGCGCGCTCGATCACGCGGCGCTGGATGCTCGGCTACGACGATGCGCTGTATTCGGGCTGTTCGGGGTTTCGCGGCGTGGTGCCGGCCGCGCGGCTGAGCCTGCTGCCCGATCACGAAACGCTGCAGTACTGGATCGGGCCGCACGGGCACCTGCTGCACTATCCGATCGGCGACGGCGGCGACCAGAATTTCCTGCTGGTCGAGCGTCATCCGTCACCGTGGCCGTCGCGCGACTGGGTGATGCCGTCGGAAGAGGGCGAGCAACTGCGTGTATTCAGGGACTGGCATCCGGCGGTGGTGCAGATGATCACCGCGGTGCCGATCAGCCAGCGCTGGGGGTTGTTCCATCGGCCGCCGCTCGGCCGCTGGAGCCGCGGGCGCGTGACGCTGATCGGCGACGCCGCGCATGCGCTGGTGCCGCACCACGGGCAGGGCGCGAACCAGTCGATCGAGGATGCGGTGGTGCTGGCGGCGCAACTGGCGAAGGCGGGGCCGGGCAACTGGCGCGAAGCGCAGGAAGCGTACGAGCGGCTGCGTCGCGGCCGCACGCGCAAGGTGCAGTACGCGTCGATTTCCGTGGCCGATGTGCTGCACCTGCCCGACGGGCCGGCCGCGCAGGCACGCAATGCGCGTCTGGCCGCACGCGACAGCGTGCTGCATCACCTGGACTGGATTCACGATTTCGATGCGCTCGCCGGGGAGCCGGACGAGCGGCAGGGCGGCACGTGGCTTTGAGCCCGCCGTCAGGCCCGGGCGCGCCGGGACGGCGTGCGCGGCGCATGAGACAGGGCGCAGGCCTGCGGCCGGCCGGTCACCGGCGGGCCGGGTGAAAACGGGCGGGGTAGCGCCCGCCCGCCGTCACTTCACGCACTCGAGCGCGTACTTCAGTCCCGGCGCGAGCAGCCCGCGCCATACGTCCCACGTATGCCCGCCGTCGACGATGCGCAGTTCGGCGGGGTTCTGCGCGCGGCGCAGGTGCGTGTACAGCACGCTCGATTCGGCCTGGATGGTCAGGTCGTCGTCGCCGGCCGCGATGAACATCGGGATGCGCCAGCTGCGCGCGAAATAGCCGCGCATCAGCGCCGGGTAGTTGAGTTCGTGCCACACGCGCGGGTCGAACTGCCGGTCGCCGAACACGCCGACGTAGCGCGCGGCGGAATTGAGCGGCGGTTCGTTCGCGTAGATCGCGGGGCTCAGCAGCATCGCGCCGCAGAACAGCCCCGGTTCGAGCAGCGAGAAGCGCAGCGCGCCGAAGCCGCCCATCGACACGCCGCCGATCGCACGGCCCGCGCGCTGGTTCGACACCGCGAAGTGCGCTTCGACTTCGGGCAGCAGGTCGTTGAGGAACGCGCTCTGCATCTTCTCCTTGCGGTCGACGTACCAGTCGGTGCCGCCCTGCGGCATCACGATCACGACGGGCGGAATCTCGCGGCGCTCGATCAGCGTGTCGGCGGTGGCCTGCAGCCGGCCCTGCGTGACCCAGTCGTTCGCGTTGCCGGCATTGCCGTGCAGCAGGTACATCACCGGGTAGCGCGCGCCTTCCGGGTTGTAACCGGGCGGCAGGTAGACCGTGTACGACCAGTCGCGCTTCAGCGACGCCGACCGGAACGTGCGCAGCACGACGCTGCTGCCCGGATTGAGCGCGGGCTCCTGGGCGGCCGACGGGGTCGTCGCGGTCTGGACGGCCGGCGGCGGCGCGGGCGATACCGCTGGCGCGGGCGGCGTGGCGCGGGCGGTGGCGATGGAGCCGGCGATCAGGGCGAGGGCGAACGGAAGGGCGAGTCGGCGCATGTCGAATCGTTTCAGGAGAGGCGCCGGCTATCGTAGCAGCGGCGCATGACGGTGCGGCGCGTCATCGCCGCGATCGGAACGGCAGCCGCGCGACGAGCGGCCCGTAGAGTTTGGCGACGAGATACAGCAGGCCGATCGCGACGACGTCGGCGGTCAGCCCGAGTTTCACGTCGAGATAGCCCTCGGTCGCCTGGTAAAGCAGCGAATCGACCGCGAGCGAGATGCCGGTGCCCGCGACGAAGCACAGCAGCCCCTGCCGGCCGATCGTGCCGATCCACGGCATCGCGTGCGCGACCTTCTTCATCCAGCCGAGGTGAACGAGCTTGGCCGCGAGCCACGCGATCGCGAGGAAGTTCGCGAGCCGCAGCGCGCCGAGGTTCTGCTTGATCGACGGATCGGTCGGGAACGGTTCGATGCGCAGCCGGTAATACGCGCCGGCCGCGACGATCGCGAGCGACACGGCCGTCAGCAGCCAGCCCTGCGGCTTGGGCGCAAGCGTCTGGTAGACGGGCTGGCAGCGCGCGATCACGCCGAGCACGAACAGGAACTGCCACGCGAACGGGTTGAAGTCCCACGGCGCGCCTTCGACGGTCGGCAGGAAGCGCGCGACATGCGGCGCCGCGAACCACAGCGAGCCGCTGAACGCGAGCAGCAGCCACGGCTGCGTGCGTGCGAGCGGCAGCGTGAGCGGGACGAGCAGCGCGAAGAACGCATACATCGGCAGCACCGACGCGAGGTACGGCTGGCGGCGGAACAGCAGGATGTCGCGCAGCGCGGCGAGCGGCTTGTGGAGCAGGCCGTCGAGGTCGTTGGTCGGCATGTTCGGGCCGTCGATCGCGAACGCGTTCAGCACGGCCGTGATCAGCAGCATCAGGCCGGCCGTCACGAGGAACGCGCGGTAGATCTCGAACGCGCGCCGGATGAAGCGCTGGCGCGCGGCGGCTTCGTCGTGCCGCTCGGCGAGCGAGTTGTACGCGATCGCGGTCGCGAAGCCGCCGAGGAACACGAACACCTCGGCTGCGTCGCACAGCGCGTACGCGTGCAGCGTCACGCGCGACAGGATGCTGCCGCCGATGTGGTCGACGACGATGACGAGCAGCACGAGGCCGCGAAAGAAATCGAGCTCGGCGTAGCGGCCGGCCCGGGCCGGCGCGGTCATCGGGCCGCCTCCCGGCGCGGGCCGCGTGCGCGGCCGGCAC
>NZ_QOBB01000065.1:0-32605 GCF_024704855.1 Burkholderia sp. HAN2018
GCAGACCGCCGCGGGCGCAGCAGCAGCCGCGCCGGGCGCCGGCTCACGGCTCGACGACGTGCTCGCGCGCGGCACGCTGCGCGTCTGCACGACGGGCGACTACAAGCCGTATTCGTACTACCGTGCGGACGGCCGCTTCGAGGGCATCGACATCGACATGGCCGAATCGCTCGCGAAGTCGCTCGGCGTGAAGACCGACTACGTGAAGACGAGCTGGCCGAACCTGACCGGCGACTTTGTCGCGAAATGCGACATCGCGGTAGGCGGCGTCTCGACGACGCTCGAGCGCCAGAAGCGCGTGTTCTTCACGCAGCCGTACGTCGTGGACGGCAAGACGCCGATCGTGCGCTGCGCGGACGCCGACAAATACCAGACCGTCGCGCAGATCGACCGGCCGGAAACGCGCGTGATCGTGAACCCGGGCGGCACCAACGAGCGTTTCGCGAAGCAGTATTTCACGCACGCGAACCTCACGGTCTATCCGGACAACGTAACGATCTTCAAGCAAATCCTCGCGGGCAAGGCGGACGTGATGGTGACGGATGCGTCCGAAACGCTGCTGCAGCAAAAGCTGAATCCGGGCCTGTGCTCGGTGCATCCGGACAAGCCGTTCCAGTTCGGCGAGAAGGCGTACATGGTGCCGCGCGGCGACGTCGCGTTCCAGCAGTACGTCGATCAGTGGCTGCATCTCGCGCTGTCGACCGGCGAATACCAGGCGATTTCGGACAAATGGCTGAAGTAAGCGGGTTCGCACGCGGCGGCCTGCAGTGACTTTAGCGGGCACCGACCCCGCGGCCGCGGCCCGCGAAAATCGCTGCACGGCGGCGGCCGAATCGCCGCCGTTACACTTCGACGCAGCTCGCCGGCGCCGGCAAAATCGGCCCGATGCCGGCGAACTGGCCGAACGGTCGACTTCCGCGCCGGCCAATCACGTTTCAAAATCTTTCTGACGAATGAATCGTCATGCGCGGCATCTGCCGAACCGCGCATTTTCTCGCGTGTAAATCGGCAATTCGTCGAGCCTGATACGCATGAAAAACGCATCGTGCGCACGCGCTGAAAACGCTGCGGAAAATATGGGTAAAAATGACCTTTTTCGGGCCCTCAAAAACAGCAAAAAATCCCGGAAAGCCTTATCTGGCGGGCGTTACAACCTGAAACACTTTGTTACCGCGAGGGGTCATTAATTCGCCCACAATGGCCTCAACGGTTTCAACACGGATGCGGTCTCGTGTGCCAAGTGTGAGCGGACGCGAAGCGCTGCGAGCCAGTCGGTCACGTACCGAAGCCCTTCCAAGGGGCATCCCTGTTGGAGTCGTTTCCGGCCCCCCGCCGGACTCGGTTTCATCTTTGGTCTCCTCGCGCTAACCCCGTAGCGTGTGGTTTTTAGCGGGCTAATAAGCCCGCTTTTTTTCGTCCATCGAAAACGCAACGGCCCGCAGGCCGCCGCGTTTTTCCAGCGCATTTTCCCTTCTTCATGCCGCGTTAAGCGGTCTTCTGCACGTCGAGCTTCAGCTCCTCGATCATCCGGTCGCGCATCACGAACTTCTGCACCTTGCCCGTCACCGTCATCGGCAACTCGTCGACGAAGCGGATGTAGCGCGGGATCTTGTAGTGCGCGATCTGCCCGCTGCAGAACGCACGCACGTCGTCCTCGGTCATCTGCTCGTCCGCGCGCAGCACGATCCACGCGCACAGCTCCTCGCCGTACTTCGCATCGGGTACGCCGAATACCTGCGCGCTCTGAATCTTCGGATGCCGAAACAGGAATTCCTCGATCTCGCGCGGATAGACGTTCTCGCCGCCGCGAATCACCATGTCCTTCAACCGGCCGACGATGTTGCAGTAACCGTCCGCGTCGAGCGTCGCGAGGTCGCCCGTATGCATCCAGCCGTCCACGAGCACCTCGCGCGTCTTCGTGTCGTCGTCCCAGTAGCCGAGCATCACCGAATAGCCCTTCGTGCACAGCTCGCCCGTCGCGCCGACCGGCACGATATCGCCGCCCGGATCGACGATCTTCACTTCCAGGTGCGGCTGGATGCGGCCGACCGTCGTCGTGCGCTTCTCGAGCGGGTCGTCGGTCGAGCTCTGGAACGACACGGGGCTCGTCTCCGTCATCCCGTACGCGATCGTGATCTCGGACAGGTGCATCTGCGACACGACGCGCTTCATCGTCTCGATCGGGCACGGCGAGCCGGCCATGATCCCGGTGCGCAGCGTCGACAGGTCGAATTGCGCGAACGCCGGATGATCGAGCTCCGCGATGAACATCGTCGGCACGCCGTGCAGCGCGGTGCAACGCTCGTTGGCCACCGCCGCGAGCGTCGCGACCGGGTCGAATGCTTCGCCCGGGAACACCATCGCCGCCCCCTTCGACACGCACGCGAGCACTGCGAGCACCATCCCGAAGCAGTGATACAGCGGCACCGGGATGCACAGCGTGTCCTGTTCGGTGAAGCGCATCGCGGTCGCGATCGAGCGGCCGTTGTTGACGACGTTGCGATGCGTGAGCGTCGCGCCCTTCGGGCTGCCCGTCGTGCCGCTCGTGAACTGGATGTTGATCGGCTCATGGGCCTCGAGCGTCGCGCCGATCGCATCGAGCAGCGCGGGATCGACGGCCTGGCGGCCGCGCGCCATCACGTCCGCGAAGCGGAACATGCCGGCCGGCGCGACGTCGCCCATCGACACGACCGTGCGCAGGTTCGGCACGCGCGCCGCATGCAGGTCGCCCGGCGTCGCGGACGCGAGTTCCGGCGCGATGGTCTGCAGCATCTCGACGTACGCGGACGTCTTGAAGCGCTCGGCGGCGATCACGGCTTTACAGCCGACCTTGTTCAGCGCGTATTCGAGTTCCGCGAGCCGGTAGGCCGGATTGATGTTGACGAGCACCGCGCCGATCCGCGCGGTCGCGAACTGCGTGAGCAGCCATTCGCTGCGGTTCGGCGACCAGATGCCGACGCGATCGCCCTTCACGATGCCGAGCGAGGCCAGCCCGGCCGCCAGCACGTCGACCTCGTTCGCGAACTCGCGCCAGGTCCAGCGCACCTGCTGCTCGCGGAACACGACGGCCGGCCGATCGGGAAAGCGGCCTGCCGTGTCGAGCAGGAACCGGCCGATCGTCGCTTCGGAGAGCGGCACGTCGGTCGTGCCGCGCACGTACGACAATCCGTTTTCGGGCGCGATCAGCGCCCCCACGCCAAGGTCTGCTGCCATGAATGTCTCCGTCCGTTTTTGTCTGACCGGCCCGACATGCGGCTCACGCGTGTCTGCTCCGCCGCCGTCGCGACGGATAGCCTCTCCGGGATGATGCCGTGCGCGGCTGACGACACTCTGACATCGAATTACTGCGGACGGGTGAAATAGCACGACCGGACGGTATGATCCGACCCGTAAAAACAGACGAAACCGACGGCCGAAAAAAAAGCAGCCCGAAGGCTGCTTTCTTTCGCGGGATACGCGGCGCGGCTCAGTGCCGGCTGCGGATCTTCGCCAGACGCTGGATCGCTTCGAGCTGCGCCATCGCGGTCGCGAGCTCGGATTGCGCCTTCGCGAGGTCGAGATCCGACTTCGCGTTCTGCAGCGTTTCCTCGGCACGCTTGCGTGCTTCCTCGGCTTTCGCCGCGTCGAGGTCCTTGCCGCGGATCGCGGTGTCGGCGAGCACCGTCACGGCACCCGGCTGCACTTCGAGAATGCCGCCCGCGACGAACACGAATTCGTCGTTGCCGCCCTCGACTTCGATGCGCACCGCACCCGGACGAATCCGCGTGATCAGCGGCGTGTGACCCGGCAGAATACCCAGCTCACCCGTTTCGCCCGGCAGCGCGACGAATTTCGCCTCGCCCGAGAAGATCTGCTCTTCCGCGCTGACGACGTCTACTTTGATGGTTGCCATATCGACTCCTGTCGATCGGAACGAGCGCTTCAGCGCCTGCTCCGATCCCATGCACGGCGGGTTGAGCGTATTACGTGAGCGCCTGTCCGCGAACGGATACCATCAAGGTATCCCTCACGGACGTAGCGGCGCCCGCTGCGTTACGCCTGACCCTTACGAGATCTTCTTGGCCTTTTCGAAGGCTTCGTCGATCGTGCCGACCATGTAGAACGCCTGTTCCGGCAGGTGGTCGCACTCGCCGTCGACGATCATCTTGAAGCCACGGATCGTTTCCTTCAGCGGCACGTACTTGCCCGGCGAGCCCGTGAACACTTCAGCGACGTGGAACGGCTGCGACAGGAAACGCTGGATCTTACGCGCGCGTGCGACCGACAGCTTGTCTTCCGGCGACAGTTCGTCCATGCCCAGAATCGCGATGATGTCGCGCAGTTCCTTGTAGCGCTGCAGCGTCTGCTGAACGCGACGGGTGATCGAGTAGTGCTCTTCACCGATCACGTTCGGGTCGATCTGGCGCGACGTCGAGTCGAGCGGGTCGACCGCCGGGTAGATACCCAGCGAAGCGATGTCACGCGACAGAACGACGGTTGCGTCCAGGTGGCCGAAGGTCGTAGCCGGCGACGGGTCGGTCAAGTCGTCCGCAGGGACGTACACGGCCTGGACCGACGTAATCGAGCCCTTCTTGGTCGACGTGATGCGCTCTTGCAGCTTGCCCATTTCTTCAGCCAGCGTCGGCTGATAGCCCACTGCCGACGGCATACGGCCGAGCAGTGCCGACACTTCGGTACCGGCCAGCGTGAAACGGTAGATGTTGTCGACGAAGAACAGCACGTCGAGGCCTTCGTCACGGAAGTGCTCGGCCATCGTCAGGCCGGTCAGCGCGACGCGCAGACGGTTGCCCGGCGGCTCGTTCATCTGGCCGTACACCAGCGCGACCTTGTCGAGAACGTTCGAGTCCTTCATTTCGTGGTAGAAGTCGTTCCCTTCACGGGTACGCTCGCCCACGCCCGCGAACACGGAGTAACCGCCGTGCTCCTTCGCGATGTTGTTGATGAGCTCCATCATGTTGACGGTCTTGCCCACGCCAGCACCGCCGAACAGGCCAACCTTGCCGCCCTTTGCGAACGGGCAGATCAGGTCGATAACCTTGATACCCGTTTCGAGCAGTTCGGTCGACGGCGACAGTTCGTCGAACGCCGGAGCCTTCTGGTGGATCGAACGCGTCGTTTCGCTTTCGATCGGGCCGGCTTCGTCGATCGGACGGCCGAGGACGTCCATGATTCGGCCGAGGGTCGGCTTGCCGACCGGCACCGAGATCGGCTTTGCCGTGTTCTTCACGGTCAGGCCGCGGCGCAGGCCGTCGGATGCACCCAGACAAATGGTACGGACCACGCCGTCGCCCAGCTGCTGCTGGACTTCGAGCGTCAGTTCCGAGCCATCGAGAATGAGCGCGTCGTAGATCTTCGGCATGCTGTCGCGCGGGAATTCCACGTCGATAACGGCGCCGATGCACTGTACGATCTTGCCTTCTACCAAAGCAGCAGTACTCATCGCTTTTCCTTTAAATACCTGATTCTTTACTCGCGCAAAGGCGCAGTTGTCGTCCGTGGCGCGCGCTTAAACAGCGGCTGCGCCGCCGACGATCTCCGACAGTTCTTTCGTGATCGCGGCCTGGCGGCTCTTGTTGTACACGAGCTGCAGTTCGCTGATCACCGTCTTCGCGTTGTCGGACGCGGCCTTCATCGCGACCATGCGCGCCGATTGCTCGGACGCCATGTTTTCCGCGACGGCCTGGTACACCAGCGCCTCGACGTAACGCACGAGCAGTTCGTCGACGACTGCCTGCGCGTCCGGCTCGTAGATGTAGTCCCACGACGTGGCCGGCGTACCGTCATCGGCTTCGAAGTGTTCCGACGACAGCGGCAGCAACTGCTCGATCACGGCTTCCTGCTTCATCGTGTTGACGAAGCGCGTGTAAGCGATATAAACCGCCGACAGCTTGCCTTCCGAGTACAGATCGAGCTGCGTCTTCACGGCGCCGATCAGCTTGTCCAGATGCGGGGTGTCGCCGAGGTGCACGACCTGCGACATCACCTTCGCGCCGAAGCGGTTCAGGAACCCGAGGCCCTTGCTACCGATCGCGGTAGCTTCGACCTTCTGGCCCTTCTCTTCCAGCTCCTTGAACTTCTGAACCGTCGCACGCAGCACGTTGGTGTTCAAACCGCCGCACAGACCCTTGTCCGTCGTGACGAGAATGATGCCGGCCGTGTTCGCGCCTTCGTTCGCCACCATGAACGGGTGACGGTACTCCGGGTTCGCGCGGCTCATGTGCGCGGCGATGGCACGGACCTTGTCCGCATACGGACGAGCGGCGCGCATGCGTTCCTGCGCGCGACGCATCTTCGATGCGGCCACCATCTCCATCGCCTTCGTGATCTTGCGCGTGTTCTGCACGCTCTTGATCTTCCCGCGAATTTCCTTCATTCCAGCCATAGCTTGCTCCTTGACCGAAGCGGCGCGGGCGCATCAGCACCCGCGCGGCCTCAGTGTGTCACTCGCGGATCAATAGGCACCGGACTTCTTGAAGGATTCGATCGCCGAGCGCAGTGCGCCTTCGTCGTCCTTCGAGAGATCCTTGGTGTCTTCGATGCGCTTGATGAGGTCAGCGTGGCTGGTCTTCAGGTATTCGCGCAGGCCCTTCTCGAACGACAGCACTTGCTTGACGTCGAGGTCGTCGAGGTAGCCGTTGTTCGCGGCGTACAGCGACACGGCCAGTTCCCAGACCTGCAGCGGCTGGTACTGCGGCTGCTTCAGCAGTTCCGTCACGCGGCGGCCGCGCTCGAGCTGCTTGCGGGTCGCTTCGTCGAGGTCCGATGCGAACTGGGCGAATGCCGCCAGTTCACGGTACTGCGCGAGGTCGGTACGGATACCGCCCGACAGCTTCTTCACGACCTTCGTCTGAGCGGCGCCACCGACTCGCGACACCGACACGCCGGCGTTGATTGCCGGGCGGATGCCTGCGTTGAACAGGTCGGTTTCCAGGAAGATCTGGCCGTCGGTAATCGAGATCACGTTCGTCGGAACGAACGCGGTCACGTCGCCAGCCTGCGTTTCGATGACCGGCAGTGCCGTCAGCGAGCCGCTCTTGCCCTTCACTTCGCCGTTCGTGAACTTCTCGACGTACTCTTCCGACACGCGAGCTGCACGCTCGAGCAGACGCGAGTGCAGATAGAACACGTCGCCCGGGTACGCTTCACGGCCCGGCGGGCGGCGCAGCAGCAGCGAGATCTGACGGTATGCCCAGGCCTGCTTGGTCAAGTCGTCATAGATGATCAGCGCGTCTTGACCGCGGTCGCGGAAGTATTCGCCCATCGTGCAGCCGGCGTACGGTGCGAGGTACTGCATCGCTGCCGAATCCGAAGCCGAAGCGGCGACGACGATCGTGTATTCCATCGCGCCCGTTTCTTCGAGCTTGCGAACCACGTTCATGATCGACGAAGCCTTCTGGCCGATCGCGACGTAGATACAGATCAGGTCCTTGCCCTTCTGGTTGATGATCGCGTCGAGCGCCACCGCGGTCTTGCCGCACTGACGGTCGCCGATGATCAGCTCACGCTGGCCACGGCCGATCGGCACCATCGCGTCGATCGACTTGATGCCCGTCTGCACCGGCTGCGACACCGACTTACGCCAGATCACGCCCGGGGCGATCTTTTCGATCGCATCGGTCAGCTTCGCGTTGACCGGGCCCTTGCCGTCGATCGGGTTGCCGAGCGCATCGACCACGCGGCCGACGAGTTCCGGGCCAACCGGGACTTCGAGAATGCGGCCCGTCGTCTTGACGATGTCGCCTTCCGAGATGTGTTCGTATTCGCCGAGAATCACCGCGCCGACCGAGTCGCGCTCGAGGTTCAGCGCGAGGCCGAACGTGTTGCCCGGAAACTCGAGCATTTCGCCCTGCATCACGTCCGACAGGCCGTGGATACGCACGATACCGTCGGTCACGGAGATCACGGTGCCCTGGTTGCGAACGTCTGCGCTCGCTTCAAGGCCCTGGATCCGGCTCTTGATCAGCTCGCTGATCTCAGAGGGATTGAGTTGCATTATTCGCTCCTGATAGTCAATTCTGTTGCGTGCCGGCGTGGCGCTCAGGCGGTCAAGGCAGCCTGCATCGATGCGAGGCGCGCGCGAACCGAGGTGTCGAGCACTTCGTCGCCGACCGTCACGCGCACGCCGCCGATCAGCGACGAATCGACTTCGACCGTCGGTTTCAGCTTGCGCTTGAACTTGCGTTCGAGGCCCGAGACGAGACTGTCGAGATCCGCGCCGTTCAGCGGGAACGCGCTCACGATCTCGGCGTCGGCGGCACCTTCACGTTCGTTCTTGAGCGCCTCGAACTGCTCGGCAATTTCCGGCAGCAGCGCGATGCGATGATTGTCGACCAGCATCTGCACGAAGTTCTTCGCTTCGGCGCCGGCCGCGAGCGGCGACTTCGCAGCAGCAAGCAGCAACTCGGCTACTTGCGTGCGCGTCACCTTCGGGCTCGACGCGACCGACAGCACTTCCGGCAGACGCGCAACCTGGGCCAGCTCTTGCACGAGCGTGGACCAGGCGGCGATGTCACCGCCCTCGGCCACGCGGAACAGCGCTTCTGCGTAAGGGCGGGCGATGGTTGCAAGTTCGGCCATGATCAGAGCTCGGCTTTCAGTTGATTCAGCAGTTGGGCGTGGGCCGTTTGATCGACTTCGCGCTTCAGGATCTGCTCGGCGCCCTTCACGGCCAGCGTAGCGACTTCGCCACGCAGCGCTTCGCGCGCCTTCACGATTTGCTGTTCTGCTTCCGCCTTCGCCTGGGCGACGATGCGGGCGGCTTCAGCCTGGGCGTTGGCCTTGATTTCCTCGGCGACCGCCTGGGCACGCTTTTCAGCGTCGGCGATGCGCTGCTGGCCGTCATTGCGGGCCTGCGCGAGTTCCTGGTCCACGCGCTTGTGCGCTGCGTCGAGTTCTGCCTTGCCCTTCTCGGCGGCGGCGAGGCCGTCGGCGATCTTCTTCGAACGTTCGTCGAGGGCGTTGATCAACGGCGGCCACACGAACTTCATCGTGAACCACGCGAGGACCAGGAACACGACCATTTGCGCAAACAGAGTTGCGTTGAGATTCACGGTGTTTCCTTATCTGCTATTCCGGAAAAATGAAACGGTAAGGCGCTCATCGAGTTGCATTCGATCAGCGCCCCAAGTCTCCGTTCCGCCCTGCGCCGGCTCACGCCGGACGCATATTTCCGAGGAACCTTAGCCTGCGACGAGCTTCGACAGGAGCGGGTTCGCGAACGCGAACAGCATTGCAACACCCACGCCGATCAGGAATGCCGCGTCGATCAGACCAGCCAGCAGGAACATCTTCGTTTGCAGCGGGTTGATGAGTTCCGGCTGACGTGCGCAGGCTTCGATGTACTTACCACCCATCAGCGCGATACCGATACAGGCGCCGATTGCACCCAGGCCGATGATGATGCCGATACCGATGGCGGTCAGACCCTGGATGTTGGCGATGTAAGCTTGCATGATCACTCCTTTGTGAAAAGACTTGGAACTGAGATTTAAAAAACTAAAACGGAAACTCTTTTTTGCACGCCGCGCTTAGTGCTTGTCGTGCGCCTGGCCGAGATACACCAGCGTCAGCATCATGAAAATGAATGCCTGCAACAGAACAATCAGGATGTGGAAGATTGCCCAGACGCTGCCCGCGATCACGTGGCCAACGAAGCCGAGGAACGTTGCGTCGCCACCGAAGCTCCACATGCTGCCGAGCAGGGCGATCAACAGGAACAACAGCTCACCCGCGTACATGTTGCCGAACAGCCGCATACCGAGGGAGACGGTCTTGGCGAGATATTCGACGATGTTGAGCGCGAGGTTAGGGATCCACAGCAGCGGGTGGGCGCCGAACGGTGCCGACAGCAGCTCATGCACAAAGCCGCCCGCGCCCTTGATCTTGATGCTGTAGTAGATCATCAGGACGAACACGCCGAGCGCGATGCCGAGCGTGCCGTTCAGGTCGGCCGTCGGGACGATGCGATGGTGGGAAATCACGTCCGACAGACCGAGCAGGCCGATCACGCGGCCCGGCAGGTCAACCGGGAGGAAGTCGAGGGAGTTCATCAGCGCGACCCACACGAACACCGTGAGCGCGAGCGGAGCGATGAAGGTACGATTGCCGTGAACGATGGCCTTCGATTGGTCTTCGACCATCTCGACGAGCATCTCGATCGCGCACTGGAAACGGCCCGGCACGCCCGACGTCGCCTTGCGGGCAGCCAGACGCAGCAGGACGATCGTCACGATGCCGCAAACGATCGACCAGAACAGCGTGTCGAGATTCCAGACGTGGATGTCGAAAATCGACGTCTGATGCGAGGTGGAGAAATTCTGCAAGTGGTGCGCAATGTACTCGGACGGATCCGGACCGCGCGTGCCTTCGCTAGCTGCCATATCGTTAATGCCACCCAAATTGTCGAAAATCGTTTTGCCAGTTCCGCAACACGCTATTGCGGGAACGGGCCGGCGCGGTTCGTTGTCGAAACCGCACGCTGCTTGTTCCTTACCGCCAGGCCAGTGCGATCCAGTACGTCTTCAGCACGACGAGGTACGTGACGAGGAACGGCACCCAGTGCACGCCGGCCCAGCCGAACGCCACTGCAGTGAACATCCCGATCGTCAGAGCGAGCTTCAGGGCTTCGCCCATCACCCAGCTCATCACGGTGGCCGAACCACCTGCCTTCAGTCGTGCCACGAATACCGCACTCGGCACCCAGCCGATCGCTCCGCCCAGAAACGCGGATTGCGCAGCGGCGCCCGGCGACTTCGAAAACAGCCACCACGCCAGCGTTGCAACCAGGGACAGAACCACTTGCGCGAATACCACCTTATAGGGGGTCACGCGCGAGGGCTTGCTCACGTTCGGGCCGAACAGCTTTTCGGCTTCTGCCCGCGTGAGCGGAACGATGTTGTTATCTTGCTGCTCGGCGTCCCAGTCATCGTCGGATTCGCGCCGCTCGCCGGCCGCCGAAGCGGTGCGTTGCGTGCGCTGATCATCGTGCCTGTCGTCCGGCGCCTGACCCGCCATCGCAATCTTCCGCAAAATCCTTGAACCCGGCCCCAAGCTTTCTGAAAGCTTTCAGGGGTGCCTAGCTAACAAATCCGGGCGATTGTAAGCGATAGTTGCAAGTGATTCAAGGCTTTAGACGCGACAAAAACCTGCGTAAAACGACGCCTCATCATGTGAAAAAACACGCGATTCGACGACGTACGATGACAGTTGTAAGGTCGCTTTTTTGCGCCGGTATTTCTTGCTCGAAAAAATCCGGCGACGAGGAAATGACAAGGAAACGAGGCCCGATGCGGGTGCAGGCGGGACGACTCGAACGCCATCCGGAATCCACGCCTGACGCGGCCCCGGGCTCGCGCCAAGCACGAAGCGCCGAGCACGAAAAACCTGTGACCACCCCGCGGCACCGGATGCCCGAAATCGGGGCCGACGCCGACGCGTCGAATCATCCAATCAGTTGTCGTGCCACCACAGGCGATCGACTGTGAATTGCCGGACTTATCAACAGCCCCGCAACCAGCGCGAATACTGTGCACCCGCCCCGCCACCCGAATCGCACGGCTGTGCCGCGCGCAGCCGCGTCACTCAACCGTGAACGAGCAGCCACGCACCGACCGCCGCACTGGCGAGTGCGAACGGAATCGAGACCAGATGGAACGGCAGCCACATGCGCGGCTCCTTCGCGAGACGCACCGCGATCAGGTTCGCAAGCGAACCGATCGCGAAGCCAAAGCCGCCGACCGATACGCCGAACGCGAGCGCACGCCAGTCGTGCGTGAATTCCGACAGCAGGATCGCGGCCGGTACATTGCTGATGACCTGTGACAACAGCGCGCCGGCCGCGTAGACGCGCAGCGGCGAATCGAGTTGCGCATTCGCAATCGTGTCGTGCACGACGGGCAGCGCAGCCGCGGTACGCAGCACGACGAACATCAGTACGAAGATCAGCAGCAGCAGCCAGTCGATCTTCAGGACTGCGTCGCGTTTGACGGCGAGCAGCACGATGGCGACACCGACGAGACCGGGCAGCGGATGATGCGCATCGGCGAGCAGCACGAACGCGGCGAACAGCACCGCCGCGATCAGCGCGTGCATGCGTTGCACGGGCAGCGCTGTGACATCGCCGGACAAGTCGAGCGGCTTTGCGCGAAACGCGCATGCGGTCAGCACGAGCAGCAGCGCCATCAGCGCGATCGCGAGCGGCCCGAGCGTGACCACGAAGCGGCCGAACGACGCACCGCTCAATTGCCACAGGAATAGATTCTGGGGATTGCCGAGCGGCGTCGCGACGGACCCCGCGTTGACCGCCAGCGCGACGACGATCACGAGCCGCCGGAACGGCAGTGGCGTCAGCGCACGCAACGAGACCATCAACGGCACGACGACGAACAGCGCGACGTCGTTGGTGAGCCACATCGACAACAACGCGGCGAACCCCACGAGCAACAACGCGAGCCCGCGTTCGGAATGCACGTGATGCACGATGCGGTGTGCGAGCCACATCAGGCAGCCGGACAACTCGAGCGCCTTGGTCAGCATCAGCAGGCCCGCCAGCGTCGCGACCGTCTGCCAGTCGACGCGACCGGCCAACACGGAAAATGGTTGCGGACGCACCCATTGCAGCACGATCAGGCCAAGTACGAGCACCGACAGCACCGGCTCCTGCGCAAGCCATCCCAGCCACCGGCGCGGCGTCGGCGCGCCCGTCTTCTCCATCGGCACCGCGTTACTCTTCGGTCGCGACGTTGCCGCGCAGCCGCACGAGAATGCCCTCGAGCGCGTCGAGGTTGCCGAAGTCGATCGTGACCTGCCCTCGTCCGCGGCGGCCGAGCTTGATCTTCACCGTCGACGCGAGCAGATCGGACAACTCCTCCTCGAGACGGCGCGTATCGCGCCCGCCGTCGTCCTTCGCGCGCGCCTTCACGGCCGGCGCTTCCTTCGTCGTGTGCGTGACGAGCTTCTCGGTCTCCCGCACCGACATGCGCTTGTTGACGACCTGATGGGCGAGCGTGATCTGCGTGGCCGCATCGACGGCGAGCAGCGCGCGCGCGTGCCCCATGTCGAGATCACCGGCCAGCAGCATCGTCTGCACCGGCGAAGCCAGGTTCAGCAGGCGCAGTAGGTTCGACACCGCGCTGCGCGAACGGCCGACCGATTCGGCCGCCTGTTCGTGCGTGAAACCGAACTCGTCGAGCAGGCGCTGGATACCGTGCGCCTCTTCGAGCGGGTTCAGATCCTCGCGCTGGATGTTCTCGATCAGCGCCATCGCCGCGGCGGCCTGGTCGGACACATCCTTCACGAGCACCGGCACTTCATCGAGGCCCGCCAGGCGTGCCGCGCGGAAACGGCGCTCGCCCGCGATGATCTCGTATTTGTCTGACGAAATGGGCCGTACCAGGATCGGCTGCATCACGCCCTGTGCGCGAATGCTCGCCGCGAGCTCCTGCAGGCTGCCTTCGTCCATCCGCGTCCGCGGCTGGTACTTGCCGGCCTGCAGCTTGCCGAGCGCGAGCGTGTTCGGTGCCCCTTCGATCTTCACCGCTTCGGTGATATCGGCACTGCCGCCGAGCAGCGCTTCGAGGCCACGTCCCAAGCCCTTCTTCTTTGGTACCGCGTTCATGTCTTTCTTCCTCGCTTCGCTCATGTCCGGATCACGACACCTCGAACGCGCGAACGCGGTCGATCATCTCGGCACCGAACTGGAGATACGCTTGCGCACCGCGCGAGCTGCGGTCGAACACGACGCCCGGCAGCCCGTAACTCGGCGCTTCCGCCAGGCGCACGTTGCGCGGAATCACCGCGTCGAACACCTTGTCGCCGAAGTGCGCTTTCAGTTGATCGGAGACTTGCTGCTGCAGCGTGATGCGCGGATCGAACATCACACGCAGCAAGCCGATGATCTTCAGGTCGCGGTTCATGTTCGCGTGAACCTGCTTGATCGTGTTGACGAGGTCCGACAACCCCTCCAGTGCAAAGTATTCGCACTGCATGGGGATCACGACGCCATGTGCCGCGCACAAGCCGTTCAGCGTCAGCAGCGACAGCGTCGGCGGGCAATCGATCAGCACGAAATCGTAGTCGTCGGCCACGTGCTCGAGCGCGGCCTTCAGCCGGCGCTCGCGGTTGTCGATGCTGATCAGTTCGATCTCGGCACCAGACAGCTCGCGGTTCGCGGGCAGCACATCGTAGGTGACGCCGTCCGGCCGGATGCGCGCGTCGGTCACCGACACGCCGTCGACCAGCACCTCGTACACGGTCGCTTCGCAAGCAGCCTTGTCGATCCCGCTGCCCATCGTCGCGTTACCCTGAGGGTCGAGATCGATCAGCAGGACTCGTTGCTCCTGCGCTGCAAGGCTTGCGGCGAGATTGACCGATGTCGTCGTCTTGCCGACGCCCCCCTTCTGGTTCGCAACGCAGAAGATCTTTGCCATCGTTGGTGTGTTCCCTTTACCTTCAAACAAACGGCGCGCCATCGCGCGCCGGCCCTTCAATTCGCTTCGTCGACGGCCACTTCGATCAGATGCCGTTCGGCATCGAGCAACGGCACCGCCAGCCGTATCGTCTGCTTCACGCGGCTGCCTTCCGGCAACCGCGCAATCTCGTCGTCCGGATGAACGCCCTTCATTGCCCAGATCGATCCGCCCGGCGCAACCAGGTGTCGAGCAAGTTTAACGAAGTCGGACAGATCCGCGAAAGCGCGGGATACGATCATGTCGAATTTTTCCGGCACTTCGACACCCGGCTGCAGCGATTCGACCCGCCCCGTGACCACCGACAGGTTCGCGAGCTTCAGCTCCGCACGCATCTGGGTCTGGAATGCAGACTTCTTCTGCACGATATCGTTCAGCGTGATCTGCCAATCCGGCTCGACGATCGCCAGCACGATACCGGGCAATCCACCGCCCGAGCCGACGTCGAGCACGCGGGCCGATGCACGGCCACGCAGATGCGGAACGATGGAAAGCGAATCGAGGATGTGCTGGATCAGCATCTGCTTCGGGTCGCGGATCGCGGTCAGGTTGTAGACCGCGTTCCACTTGCCGAGCAGCGCGACATAGTCGAGCAGCTGGTTGCGTTGTGCATCCGTCAGCGTGAGGTCGAGCGCCGTCGTGCCTTCGACGAGCATCTGTTCCAGTACGTCCCGATTAACCGCCGGCGCGCGACGCGCCGTCATTGTTGCGTCGGGACGGCGCCGTCCCCCTGCTCCGCTGCCGCTTCGGCCGTGCCATTACGGCGGCCCAGGCCGCGACGCTTCAGGTGCACCATCAGCAGCGAGATTGCCGCCGGCGTGACACCCGAGATGCGCGACGCCTGCCCGATCGTTTCCGGTCGGAACTCGTTGAGCTTCTGGCTCACCTCGAACGACAGTCCGCGGACTTCGCGGTAATCGATACCGTCGGGCAGGCGCGTGTTCTCGTTCGCATCGTTGCGTTCGATTTCCGATGCCTGGCGCTCGATGTAGCCCTGATACTTGATGCCGATCTCGACCTGCTCCTTGATCTGCTCGAGCAGCACCGGATCGTCGGCCAGCGGCTCGGCGGGGCCGCACTCGCCGCCCTTCAGTCCGCACACACCGTCGTAGCTGATACCCGGACGGCGCAGCAGTTCGGCGAGGCTGTATTCATGGTCGATCGCCTTGCCGAGGAGCGCGGTCGCCTCTTCCGACGGCAACGTCTTCGGCGTGACCCACGTCGACTTCAGGCGTTCGGTTTCACGTGAAACAGCGTCGCGCTTCCGGCTGAATGCGTCCCAGCGTGCGTCGTCGACGAGTCCCAGTTCGCGGCCGATCTCGGTCAAGCGCATGTCGGCATTGTCTTCACGCAGGCTGAGGCGATACTCGGCGCGGCTCGTGAACATCCGGTACGGCTCGGCCACACCGCGCGTCACGAGATCGTCGACCAGCACGCCAAGGTAGGCCTGGTCACGGCGCGGGCACCATGCGTCCTTCTCCTGCACGTAGCGGCCAGCGTTGAGACCGGCCAGCAGACCCTGCGCGGCCGCTTCTTCATAGCCCGTCGTCCCGTTGATCTGGCCCGCAAAGAACAGCCCGTTAATCGCCTTCGTTTCGAGCGACGCCTTCAGCGCGCGCGGGTCGAAGTAGTCGTACTCGATCGCGTAGCCGGGGCGCAGGATATGCGCGTTCTCGAGGCCGCGCATCGAGTGCACGAGCTCGAGCTGGATGTCGAACGGCAGGCTCGTCGAAATCCCGTTCGGGTAGAACTCGTTGGTCGTCAGCCCTTCCGGTTCCAGGAAGATCTGGTGCGATTCCTTCGAAGCGAACCGGTGAATCTTGTCCTCGATCGACGGGCAATAGCGCGGCCCGACGCCTTCGATCACGCCTGTATACATAGGCGAACGGTCGAGGCCGCCACGAATGATGTCGTGCGTGCGCTCGTTCGTATGCGTGACCCAGCACGGCAGTTGCTGCGGATGCTGCTCCGCACGGCCCAGGAACGAGAAGACGGGGATTGGATCGAGATCGCCCGGCTGTTCATCCAGCTGCGAGAAGTCGATCGAGCGACCATCGATACGCGGCGGCGTACCGGTCTTCAGGCGGCCCTGCGGCAGCTTCAGCTCCTTCAGGCGCGATGACAGCGACACGGCCGCCGGATCGCCCGCACGACCACCCGTATAGTTGTTCAGGCCGACGTGAATCTTGCCGTCGAGGAACGTACCGGCGGTCAGCACGACCGCACGCGCACGGAAGCGGATGCCGATCTGCGTGACGGCGCCCACCACGCGGTCGCCTTCGACCATCAGGTCGTCGACAGCCTGCTGGAACAGCCACAGGTTCGGCTGATTCTCGAGCCGGTGGCGAATCGCGGCCTTGTACAGGATGCGATCGGCCTGCGCACGCGTCGCGCGCACGGCCGGCCCCTTCGACGAATTGAGGATCCGGAACTGAATACCGCTCTCGTCGGTCGCGGCTGCCATTGCGCCGCCCAGCGCATCGACTTCCTTGACCAGATGGCCCTTGCCGATGCCGCCGATCGACGGATTGCAGCTCATCTGCCCAAGCGTTTCGATGTTGTGGGTCAGCAGTAATGTCTTTGCGCCCATGCGGGCGGACGCCAGCGCGGCTTCCGTGCCGGCATGACCGCCACCGACGACGATAACGTCAAATTCTGTGGGAAAAAGCATGGTGGATTCCGTACGCAGGACGGCGCACGAACCTATCTGAGAAATGTATGGGCCGAATTATAGCGGGTTCGCTTTTCACCCGAAGGCCGTCCGAATGGTAGGGTCTGTGCATTTCGGCGATTTTTCTGTGCTCGGCCGAAGAATCCGTGGCGCAGAGCCCACTCCGGCAACGCTTCCGGCCCGCCGGCGCCACATCGTTGCACCTGTGCAAAAAAATTCGCTTGCCGGGAAATTTCACGTGGAACACATACCCGTTCGATGCCTGTGCCCCGCACGGCAACCTGGACGGAACACCCTGTGCGACCGCACCCACCCTCTCCCTCACAGAATTTCAGACGGTTCGCCCGACACTTATCCCCTGTGACCCGGCACAACATCCCCAGTGTGCGGAACAGGCGACAGCCATCGGCGAACGATGCTCCGGATCGTCGTCCGCGCCGCACAGAGCTTCCGATTGTTTTCCTTGCACTTATCCCCCGGCCGCTAGCCGTCGCGTGTCGGGGTCACATCTCACCAAAAAACAAAAACGGCGTGTTTCACGTGAAACACGCCGCCCGTTTCCCGCCCACCACACCACCGATCAGGCCGTTTTCTTCGCCAACCCGAGGTACGTCTCGATCACGCGTGGATTCTGCGCAAGTTCGGCCGCCGGCCCTTCCAGCGCAAATTCGCCTGTCTCCAGCACATAGCCGTAATCGGAGATCTGCAGTGCAGCCCGTGCGTTCTGCTCGATCAGCAGTGTCGCCACGCCCGTCCCGCGCAACGCGCTGATGATATGAAAAATCTCCTTCACGATCAGCGGCGCCAGCCCGAGGCTAGGCTCGTCGAGCATCAGCAGATCGGGCTTGCCCATCAGTGCGCGTCCAACCGCGAGCATCTGCCGCTCGCCGCCGGATAGCGTGCCAGCCGCCTGCTTGCGGCGCTCCTTCAGCCGCGGAAACAGTGCGAACACATGATCGAGCTGGTCGAGGAAGTTCGCTTCACCGGCCTGCTTGCGCCGATACGCGCCCAATATGAGGTTGTCTTCGACCGTCATCGTGCTGAACAGCTCACGCTTTTCCGGTACGAGGCACATCCCGCGTGCGACGCGCTGTTCGACCGGCAATGCACCGACGTCGTGACCGCGGTACACGATCGCACCCGATGCATGCCCGGTCACCGGCAGCGCGCCCATGATCGCGTTCAGCAGCGTCGATTTGCCGGCGCCGTTCGGGCCGATCACGCTGACGATCTGCCCCGCGCCGACCTTGATCGCCGCGCCGTGCAGCGCCTCCACCTTCCCGTATCGGACCGCCAGCCCGCGCACTTCGAGAATCGGCATCGTCGTGTCCGTCATCACTCCACCCCGCCCAGATACGCTTCCAGCACCGCCGGATCCTGCTGCACGTCCTGCGGCAGTCCTTCCGCGATCCGCGTGCCGAACTCCATCACCACCAAACGGTCGGTGAGATTCATCACGAAATCCATGTCGTGTTCCACGAGCAACACGCTCATACCTTCCGCCTTCAGCCGTCGCAGCAGATCGGCGAGTTGCTGCTTCTCCTGGTAACGCAGCCCGGCGGCCGGCTCGTCGAGCAGCAGCAGCGTCGGATCGCAGCACAGCGCCCGCGCGATTTCGAGAATCCGCTGCTGCCCCAGCGCGAGGCTGCCCGCTTCGTCGTACATGTGCTTTTCAAGCCCGACGCGGCGGATCTGGCGTGCGGCCTCAGCCAGCAGCTGCGCTTCCTCATGCGCATTGAGCCGCGCGACGCTGCGCCACACGCCCGTACGGCCACGCAGGTGCGCACCGATCGCGACGTTCTCGAGCACCGTCATCGCCGGCAACAGCTTCACGTGCTGAAACGTCCGGCCGATGCCGCGGCGGACGATCTGGCGCGATGTGAGCCCGTCGATACGCTCGCCACGGAACGTGATCGTGCCGCCCGTCGGCTTCAGCACACCCGTCACGAGGTTGAACGTGGTCGACTTGCCGGCGCCGTTCGGGCCGATCAGCCCGATGATCTGCCCCGCTTTCACGTCGAAGCTGACGTCGTTGACGGCCACGAGCCCGCCGAACTGCTTGCGCGCGTTGTCGACGACGAGCAGCGGCTCGCCGGCCGTCGGCTTCGCGCGTTGCGGCAACGGATCGGCGTGCTCGGGCACATGCGCGCGCGGCCCACGCGGGAACAGCCTCGCGACGAACGGCCACACGCCCTGACGCGCGTACTGCAGCAGCAGCACCATCAGCACGCCGAACACGATGATCTCGAAGTTGCCTTCCGAGCCGAGCAGCTTCGGCAGCAGCGTCTGCAGATAGTCCTGCAGCACGGTCAGGATCGCGGCGCCGAGCACCGCGCCCCACACGTGCGACACGCCGCCGACCACGGCCATGAACAGGAACTCGATCCCGTGGTTCAGCCCGAACGGCGTCGGGTTCACCGCGCGCTGCAGGTGCGCGTACAGGAAGCCCGATACGGCCGCGAGCACGGCCGCATAGACGAAGATCACGACGCGCATCCACGCGGTGTTCACGCCCATCGCCTCGGCCATCACGCCGCCGCCGCGCAGCGCGCGGATCGCACGGCCCGGGCGGCTGTTCAGCAGGTTCTGCACCGACACGATCGCAGCCAGCACGACGGCCCAGATCAGGAAATACAGGCTGCGCCCGCTTCCAAGCTCGATGCCGAACAGGTTCAGCGCCGGAATCCCGTTGATGCCGTCGTACTTGCCGAGCAGTTCGAGGTTGCCGAACAGGTAGAACAGCGCGAGGCCCCACGCGATCGTGCCGAGCGGCAGGAAGTGGCCGGACAGCCGCATCGTGACCGCGCCGAGCACGAGCGCGACGAGCGCCGTCAGTACGACGCCGACGATCAGCGCGAGCCACGGCGACACGCCGTATCGCGTCGTCAGGAACGCGGTCGCATAGGCGCCGATGCCGACGAACGCGGCCTGCCCGAAGCTCGTCATCCCGCCGACGCCCGTCAACAGCACGAGCCCGATCGCGACGATCGCGTAGAGGCCGATGTAGTTCAGCAGCGTGATCCAGTATTCGGGCACCTGCAGCGCACCAGGCAGCACCGGCAGCGCGAACAGCACCACGAGAAACACCCAGAAGGTCTTGTTGCGTACCATCGTCTTCATCGTGTCACTCCTCTTCCTCTTCCGCGTGCGGCGTCGCGAAGCTCCGCCACAGCAGCACCGGAATGATCAGCGTGAACACGATCACCTCCTTGTACGCGCTCGCCCAGAACGACGAATACGATTCGAGCACGCCGACGAGCAGCGAGCCGGCGGCCGCGAGCGGATAGCTGACGAGCCCGCCGATGATCGCGCCGACGAAACCCTTCAGGCCGATCAGGAAGCCCGAGTCGTAGTAGATCGTCGTCAGCGGGCCGACGAGGATCCCGGACAGCACGCCGAGCCCCGCCGCGAACGTGAACGCGAGCCGCCCTGCCTCGGTCGTGCCGATGCCGACGAGCCGCGCGCCGAGCCGGTTCACCGACGTCGCGCGCAGCGCCTTGCCGGCGATCGTGCGGCCGAAGTACACGTAGAGCGCGCCGATCAGCACGAATGCCGTCACGACGACCAGGATGCTCTGCACCGACACGGCCATGCTGCCGATCGCGAGCGACGCATCCGAGAACCCGTTGGTGCGCGAACCTTCCGCGCCGAACATCACGAGCCCGAGGCCGACCATCGCGAAGTGGACGGCGACCGACACGATCAGCAGCAGCAGCGTCGTGCCTTCGGCGATCGGCTGGTACACGAGCCGGTAGACGAACGGCCCCATCGGCACGACGATCGCGAGCGTCAGCGCGATTTGCGCGAGCATCGGCAGCGGCTGCGCGGCAAAGCTGCGCGTGATCGCGAACACCGCGAGCGGCAGCAGGATGTAGCGGCTGCCGAGTGTCGCGAGTGTGCGGCCGAGCTGATGGCGACGTTCGCGATGCCGGATCAGGCCGCCGACTTCGAGCAGGAAGCACGCGATGCCCATCACGAACAACAGCCAGCAGGTGGCGGGAAATTTCTGCGCCTGCAACGCGGCAAGCGTCAGCGCACCGTAGGCGACGAATTCGCCCTGGGGAATGAAGATCACCCGCGTGACGGAAAACACCAGCACGAGCGCCAGCGACAGCAATGCATATATGGCGCCGGTCGTGATGCCGTCTTGCGCGAGGATCGCTGCAATCGAGAGATCCATACGTTTCGTGTATCGAGAATGCTGCGGAGAAACGAAAGACGGAAACGGCCGAGGCGCGCGGACGGCAAGACCGGTGCGCAGGCACCCGGCGACGGGCCCCGGCGGTTCCAGGCGGCATGGGCGCGACCCGTCGGGCCGCGCACCCTGCCGACGGCACGCACGGCGCCGTTCGCGCCGCGCACGCCGGTTTCACGTGATGCTTACTCGGCCTGCAGCTTCCACTTGCCGTCGACGATCTGCACCATCACGCGCGCACGCGTATCGAAGCCGTTGTGATCGGTCGGCGTCATGTTGATCACGCCGTGCGACACGGGCAGGTCCTTCACGCTTTCGAGCGACGCGCGCAGCGCTTCGCGGAACGCCTCGGTGCCCGGCTGGCCCTTCTTCAGCGCTTCCGGAATCGCACGCTGCAGCAGCAGCCCCGCATCCCACGCATGGCCGCCGAACGTCGCCAGCGAGCCCGCGCCGTAGGCCTTCTCGTACGCGGCCTTGTACCCGAGCGCCGGCTTCTTCACCGGATTCGAATCGGGCAGCTGGTCGGTCACGAGCACCGGGCCGGCCGGCAGGATCTCGCCTTCGCAGTCCTTGCCGCACACACGCAGGAAGTCGTTGTTCGCGACGCCGTGCGTCTGGTACACCTTGCCCTTGTAGCCGCGCTCCTTCAGCGTCTTCGCCGGCAGCGCCGCCGGCGTGCCCGAGCCGGCGATCAGCACCGCATCCGGATTCGAGCCCATCAGCTTCAGCACCTGCCCCATCACCGACGCGTCGGTACGGTTGAAGCGCTCGTTCGACACGACCTTCAGGCCGTTCTTCGCGGCCGCCGCGTTGAACGTGTTGTACCAGCTGTCGCCGTACGCATCGGCGAAGCCGATGAAGCCGACCGTCTTCACGCCGTGCTTCGCCATGTAGCCGGCGATCGCGTCGGCCATCAGCTGGTCGTTCTGCGGCACCTTGAACATCCAGGCGCGCTTCGCATCCATCGGCGAGATGATCTGCGCGCTCGCCGCGAGCGAGATCGTCGGCGTCTTGCCCTGCGACACGGGATCGAGCATCGCGAGCGAGTTCGGCGTGACGGACGAACCGATGATCGCGTCGACGTGATCCTCGTCGATCAGCTTGCGCACGTTCTGCACCGCGCGGCTCGTGTCGGATGCGTCGTCGAGCACGATGTACTGCACGCTCTTGCCCGCGATTTCCTTCGGCAGCAGCGCGATCGTGTTCTTTTCCGGAATCCCGAGCGACGCGGCCGGCCCGGTGGCCGACAGCGTCACGCCGATCTTCACCTGCGCCGACGCCGTGGCGGCCGCGCACACGAGGCCCGCGGCAAGCAGAACTTCCATCCATCGATTCATCTTCATTTATGTCGTCTCCAAACGCTGCTCGAAAAAGCCACGGGTCGCTCGGGCGGCTCCCGGTCTCCAAACAAGTTAATAATTTAACTATCTCGCCTTGCCCCGCCTACACTCGTTTTCCCGTGAAACGCCGGCGCCGCCATCGAGCCCCGGCGATACCGCACATGCACGCGCCGCAGCGCGTGCCGAAACGGTCGTTCGACCGCCACGATGCGCGGCGGCAATGTCGTCAGGATGAAGGGAACGGAGAAAAGCGGCGCTGCGCGAAACGCGATCGATGCGGGCGCAACGATCGCCGGAAGGTCGGCCGGCCGGGCCTGATACGGCTCCACGCGCGGGCAATGCAGGATCGGAAAAATGGCCGTTCATGCGAATGCGAACGACGCATCGGATGCGAACGCAACGACCGGACAGACCATCGTGCCGGCAAATTGCATCGGAACGCACATGCCGGCCGCAGAGCGGCTCGTGAAAGCCGGGGCATACCGATGCACGTCCGCCCCCGAACGAGCGGCGCCAGCCGCCCCTCCCGCCCCGATCCTTCGTCCCGCGCTTCTCATCCAACCGCACTCCCTCTTCTGCATTTTGCTTGTAGGAGAACTGCCGACCGTTTTCCCGACCGCACGGTCGGCGAAAGCTGAGTGTAACGGACGCTTTTTGCGCACGCCAACCGGGTAAGCCCGGACGGCATGCGCACGGCTGCGCGCCGGCGGCGATCGACCGGCAGGAACGGATGAAATCGGGGGGACGGGATGATGCGCGAGTGACGCGAGGCAGAACACGGGCGCGCGGAATGCAGCGCGGTTCGCCTGCACCATCGATGAAAATTCGTGCACCAAATGAAAAAGCGCTGTTGGATTCCGTCCAACAGCGCTTTAGGGTCCGGGCACTTTGTGCCTCGATTGTCTCCTCGTTCTCCACCTGCAAATTCGTTTCGCGGTGCATCAGAACTAGGGTGAATCTTAAAGAGGCTTAAGCACCACGGCAACTTAGCATTTACCCCTATGGTGCATCGCCGCACGAAAATGGGGCAGCAGCCAGCCGCGCGGTGCCGCCCCGAGCGCGCTGCGACGCGCTTCACGAGCATGCCGGATGGTGCTTCGCATCAACCGGCGGCGACGTGCGCGGCATGCGCTCAGGAGGCCCTGAGCGGCTTGATCCGCGCGACCATTTCGCCGACGATGCCGCGCCGGAAGGCGAGCACGCAGACGATGAAGATCAGCCCCGTGACGATCGTCGCCGATTCGCCGAGCGAATGGAACCACGCGACGCCCGTCGCCGATGCGAGCCCTTCGCCGATGTCGCCGAGCCGGTCTTCGAGCGCGACGATCAGCGCCGCGCCGAGCAGCGGCCCGAACAGCGTGCCCATGCCGCCGACGAGCGTCATCAGCACGACCAGGCCCGACATCGTCCAGTACGCGTCCGACAGCGTCTCGAAGCCGAGCACGAGCACCTTCAGCGAGCCGGCCAGTCCCGCGATGCCCGCCGACAGGATGAACGCGAGCAGCTTGAAACGGTCGGTGTCGTAGCCGAGCGAGATCGCGCGCGCCTCGTTCTCCTTGATCGCGACGAGCACCTGGCCGAACGGCGAATGCACGACCCGCACGATGAACGCGCACGCGGCGACGACCACCGCCACCACGACGTAGTACAGCGCGACGTCGTTCGACAGGTCGAGCAGCCCGAACAGGTGACCGCGCGGCACGCCCTGCAACCCGTCTTCGCCGTGCGTGAACGGCGCCTGCAGGTAGATGAAATAGACCATCTGCGCGAACGCGAGCGTGATCATCGCGAAGTAGATGCCCTGCCGGCGGATCGCGAACAGCCCGACGACGAGCCCGAGCAGCGTCGCGGCAACGGTGCCGACGAGCACCCCGAGTTCCGGCGTGAAGCCGAGCGTCTGCATCGAATAACCGGTCGCATAACCGGCGGTCGCGAGGAACATCGCATGGCCGAACGACAGCAGCCCCGTATAGCCGATCAGCAGGTTGAATGCGGCCGCGAACAGCGCGAACGTGAGCACTTTCATCACGAACACCGGGTACGCGCCGATGAACGGCGCGGCGAGCAGTGCGGCAAGCAGCACGCCGTAGAGCACTTTTCTCTGCATCATTTTTCCTTGCCGAAGAGGCCCGCCGGGCGGAACAGCAGCACGATCGCCATGATCACGAACACGACGGTGGCCGACGCTTCGGGGTAGAACACGCGCGTGAAACCCTCGATCACGCCGAGCATCAGGCCCGTGACGATCGAGCCGAGGATCGACCCCATCCCGCCGATCACGACCACCGCGAACACGGTGATGATCATCGGCTGCCCCATCAGCGGCGACACCTGGATCACCGGCGCGGCCAGCACGCCCGCGAACGCCGCGAGCGCGACGCCGAAGCCGTAGGTGAGCGTGATCATCATCGGCACGTTCACGCCGAATGCCTCGACGAGCTTCGGGTTCTCGGTGCCCGCGCGCAGGTAGGCGCCCAGGCGCGTCTTCTCGATCACGAACCAGGTCACGAGGCACACCGCGAGCGACGCGACGACCACCCACGCACGGTAGTTCGGCAGGAACATGAAGCCGAGGTTGGTGGCGCCGGACAGCTGCGACGGCACGTCGTACGGCTGGCCGGACGAGCCGTAGATCGACCGGAACACGCCTTCGACGACCAGCGTGAGCCCGAACGTGAGCAGCAGCCCGTACAGGTGATCGAGCTTGTACAGCCAGCGCAGCATCGAGCGTTCGATCAGGATCCCGAACGCACCGACGACCAGCGGCGCGATCACGAGCATCGCCCAGTACGGCAGCCCGAAGTACGACAGGCCCATCCACGCGAGCATCGCGCCCAGCATGAACAGCGCGCCGTGCGCGAAGTTGATCACGTTGAGCAGCCCGAAGATCACCGCGAGCCCGAGGCTCAGGATCGCGTAGAACGAGCCGTTGACGAGCCCGAGCAGCAACTGGCTCAGCATCGCCGGCAACGGAATGCCAAAGATTTCCATCGACTTAGCCGTCAGTATGAGTTTCGTTGCGCGCGCAACCTTCTCGGGATGCGCACGCGGGCGGCGCAGCGGGGCACATCGCTGCGGCCGCCACCGTGCGGCGCGCAACTCGCGCGCCGCCAAGCCCCGCTTACTTCCACAACGCGCAGCGCGATTCCTGCTTGGTCCCGAACGCCTGTTCGCCCGGAATCGTCGCGAGCACCTTGTAGTAATCCCACGGCTCCTTCGATTCAGCAGGCTTCTTCACTTCCATCAGGTACATGTCGTGAATCATGCTGCCGTCCGTGCGGATGTAGCCCTTCGCGTAGAAGTCGTTGATCTTGATCTTCTTCAGCTCGGCCATCACCTTGTCGGAATCGGTCGTGCCGGCAGCCTGGACCGCCTTCAGGTAGGTCGTCACCGACGAGTAGTCGGCCGCCTGCAGGCTCGACGGCATCTTCTTCATCTTGCCGAAGTAGCGTTGCGCCCACTGGCGCGACGCCGCATCGCGGTTCCAGTACCAGCTGTCGGTCAGCACAAGGCCCTGCGTCGTCTCGAGGCCAAGGCTGTGCACGTCGTCGATGAACATCAGCAGCGCGGCGAGCTTCATCGTCTTCGTGATGCCGAACTCCTTCGCGGCCTTGATCGAGTTGATCGTGTCGCCGCCCGCGTTCGCGAGGCCGAGGATCTGCGCCTTCGACGCCTGCGCCTGCAGCAGGAACGACGAGAAATCCGACGCGGACAGCGGGTGACGCACCGCGCCGAGCACCTGCCCGCCGTTCGCCTTCACGACGTCCGACGTGTTCTTCTCGAGCGCCTTGCCGAACGCGTAGTCGGCAGTCAGGAAGAACCAGCTCTTGCCGCCCTGCTTCACCACCGCCGAACCGGTGCCCTTCGCGAGCGCCATCGTGTCGTATGCGTAGTGGACCGTGTACGGCGTGCACTGCTCGTTCGTCAGCGTGTCGGCGCCCGCGCCGATGTTGATGTAGACCTTCTTCTTCTCGGCCGCGACCTGGTTCATCGACAGCGCGGTGGCGGAGTTCGTGCCGCCGACCAGCAGGTCGAGCCCGCCACGGTCCATCCATTCACGCGCCTTCGACGCGGCGATGTCGGCCTTATTCTGGTGATCGGCATACACGACCTCGATCGGCTTGCCGAGCACCTTGCCGCCGAAATCGGCGACCGCCATGCGGATCGCCTCGAGGCCGCCCTGCCCGTCGATGTCCGCGTAAAGCCCCGACATGTCGGTGATGAAGCCGATCTTCACGGTATCCGCGGCCTGCGCGGCGCCGGTGGTGAACGCGGCCGCCGCGAGCGCGAGACAGGCGTGTGCGAGGGTCTTCATTTTCATTGACGTCTCCTGTTGTTCTGATGCGTTGTGGTTGTTCGAAGCCGCCACGGCTAGCGGCGAAAGAGACGGGGCGGCGTCACACCCCGAGCAGGTCGTGCAGGGTCGGCATCTTGCTTTCCAGTTCGGCCGCCTGGAAATGTTCGACGATGCTGCCGTGCTCCATCACGTAGAACCGGTCGGCGAGCGGCGCCGCGAAGCGGAAATTCTGTTCGACCATCACGATCGTGTAGCCGCGCGCCTTCAGCGCGACGATCATCCGCGCCAGCGACTGCACGATCACCGGCGCGAGGCCTTCGGAGATCTCGTCGAGCAGCAGCAGGTTCGCGCCGGTGCGCAGGATCCGCGCGACCGCGAGCATCTGCTGCTCGCCGCCGGACAGCCGCGTGCCCTGGCTCTGCCGGCGCGACGCGAGGTTCGGGAACATCGTGTAGATCTCGTCGATCGACATCGCGTGATCGCGCGGCCCGATCGGCGGCGGCAGCATCAGGTTCTCCTCGCACGACAGGCTCGAGAAGATCCCGCGCTCCTCCGGGCAGTAGCCGACACCGAAATGCGCGATGCGGTGTGTCGCGAGGCCGATCGTCTCGTTGCCCGCAACCTTGATCGACCCGCTGCGGCGGCCCGTGAGGCCCATGATCGCGCGCAGCGTCGTCGTGCGGCCCGCGCCGTTGCGGCCGAGCAGCGTGACGACCTCGCCGCGATGCACCGTCAGGTCGACACCGTGCAATATGTGGGATTCCCCGTACCAGGCCTCCAGGCCCGTGATCTCCAGCGCGGGCGTACCGCTTTCGACGCCGCTCAATTCGCGTTCCTCCCGTTCGCTGTGCTTCATGCGTGCGCCCCCGCGAGCGCCGCGTCGGCGCTGCCCATGTAGGCCTCGATGACGAGCGGATTCTTCGACACTTCCGCATACGAGCCTTCGGCCAGCACCTCGCCGCGTTGCAGGACGGTGATCGTGTCGGAGATGCCCGCGATCACGTTCATGTTGTGCTCGACCATCAGGATCGTGCGGCCGCTCGCGACCTTCTTGATCAGCGCGGTCACGCGATCGACGTCCTCGTGGCCCATCCCTTGCGTGGGCTCGTCGAGCAGCATCAGCTCGGGCTCCATCGCGAGCGTGGTCGCGATCTCCAGCGCGCGCTTGCGGCCGTATGCGAGTTCGACGGTCGGCACCTGCGCGAAATCGGTGAGACCGACCTGCGTAAGCAGATCCATCGCACGATCGTCGAGCCGCTTGAGCGTGCGTTCGCTGCGCCAGAAATGGAATTCGGTGCCGAGCGCGCGCTGCAGGCCGATGCGCACGTTCTGCAGTGCGGTCAGGTGCGGAAAGACGGCCGAGATCTGGAACGAACGGATGATGCCGCGCCGCGCGACCTGCGCGGGCCGCTCGTCGGTGATGTCGATCCCGTTGAAGACGATCTGGCCGGCCGTCGGCGTCAGGAATTTGGTGAGGAGGTTGAAGCAGGTCGTCTTGCCTGCGCCGTTCGGTCCGATCAACGCATGGATCGCACCGCGACGCACACGCAGGTTCACGCCGTTGACGGCCGTGAAACCCCTGAATTCCTTGGTCAGTCCGCGTGTTTCCAGAATCGTGTCGCCGAGAATCATGTTCCCTTCCATACGAAGTCAGGCGAAGCACCGGGAAGATTCGCGCGAAGCGGCCGCGAAACACGTCAGCGGATGAGCAGGCTGCCCCGGGCGCCGTGTTACGCCTCGAGGGTGGTCTCCCGCGCCGACGCGTATGCACACTGCGCCACATTGTCTCGCCGTTGGTGCAGTGCAATCATCGGGATTTGCACTTATAGGGCTGGCCGCCATGTCGCGCGCGGTTGTGCTCGGTTTTTCGCCACGTTTTTTTGACACGTGCATCATCGACCGTTGTCTCTTCGCACGGCGCGGCAGGCACGCAGCAAGAAAGCCGTGCGGCTGCACGGCTTGCATGGATCTTGCCGGTGAAGCGACGCAATCGACACGATCGGCACCGGCAGCTTGTTTCGCATATCGAATCAGCGGGCGTCATCATGACGCCCCGCTGTCGTGCGTGTCAGCGTTCCGTCACGCGGCCGTCGCCGCGGGCTCCGTTCGCACCGTCGTCGCTTCGCGCGCCGCGCGGCGATCGGCACGGATCATGTCGCTCGCGCGCTCGGCGATCATCAGCGTCGGTGAATTGGTATTGCCCGATGTAATGAAGGGCATCACCGACGCATCGACGATCCGCAGCCCGGCGATGCCGCGTACGCGCAGCCGGCTGTCGACGACCGCACGCTCGTCGTCGGCCCGCCCCATCCGGCAGGTGCCGACCGGGTGGAAGATCGTCGTGCCGACGGCGCCCGCCGCGTCGATCAGCTCGGCTTCGCTGCGGTATTGCGTGCCGGGCAGGATTTCCTCGGGCCGATAGCGCGCGAGCGCCGGCGCGGACGCGATCCGGCGCGTGAGGCGCAACGCGTTCGCGGCGACGTGGCGATCGTGGTCGGTCGACAGATAGTTCGGCGCGATTGCGGGTGCGACACCCGGATCGGCGCTCGCGACATGCACGCTGCCGCGCGACGTCGGCCGCAGATGGCACACGGACGCCGTAAATGCATTGAAGCTGTGCAGCGGCTCGCCGAAACGTTCGAGCGACAGCGGCTGCACGTGGTATTCGAGATCGGGGCGCGTGAGTGCCGGATCGTCGGGATCGGATTTCGCGAATGCGCCGAGCTGCGACGGCGCCATCGACATCGGCCCGCGCTGCAGCAACGCATATTCCGCGCCGATCATCAGCTTGCCCCACCAGTGCGCGGACAGCGTGTTGAGCGTGCGCACGCCTTCGACGCGAAACGCCATCCGCAATTGCAGGTGATCCTGCAGGTTTTCGCCGACGCCCGGCAGATCCTGCACGACGTCGATGCCGAGCGCCTGCAGCCGCCGGCCGTCGCCGATGCCCGACAGTTCGAGCAGCTGCGGTGAATTCACGGCGCCGGACGTCAGCAGCACCTCCGAGCGCGCCCGCGCAACGTAATCGGTGCCGCCGCCGCGATATTCGACGCCGACCGCGCGCCGCCCGTCGAAAATCACGCGCTGCGCGTGCGCGCCGGTGATCACGGTCAGGTTCGGGCGCGCCATCGCGGGCCGCAGGAACGCCTTCGACGTATTCCAGCGCACGCCGCGCTTCTGGTTCACCTCGAAATAACCGACCCCGGAATTGTCGCCGCGGTTGAAGTCGTCGGTTGCCGGGATGCCCGTCTGCTGCGCGGCCTGCGCGAACGATTCGAGGATCTCCCAGCGCAGCCGCTGCTTTTCGACGCGCCAGTAACCGCCCGCGCCGTGTGCGTCGCTCGCGCCCGCATGGTGGTCCTCGCTGCGCTTGAAGATCGGCAGCACGCTGTCCCACGACCAGCCGGCGTCGCCGGTTTCCTGCGCCCAGCTGTCGTAATCCTCGCGCTGGCCGCGCATGTAGATCATCCCGTTGATCGACGAGCAGCCGCCGAGCACGCGGCCGCGCGGATACGACAGCGCCCGGCCGTTGAGCGCCGCTTCGGGTTGGGTCTTGTACAGCCAGTCGGTGCGCGGGTTGCCGATGCAATACAGGTAGCCGACCGGGATGTGGATCCAGTGATAGTCGTCCTTGCCGCCTGCTTCGAGCAGCAGCACGCGGATGTCGGGATCCTCGGTCAGGCGGTTCGCGAGCACGCAGCCCGCGGTGCCCGCACCGACGATCACGTAGTCGAATTCGCCTTCGAGCGTGCGTGGAGTACTCACGGCGTGTCCCCTTCTTCGTTGTTGTGCGCCGCGCGGCGCGGTGCCGCGCGCATTTTCAGCATAGTGCGTCGCGGCCCGCGCTGGCGGCCGCGCGACACGACCGATGAAGCGTACTCCCGCTGCCGGCTGCCGATCCAATGAGTTATGCTGAACTGCGTTATAAGCCGCGCTCATATCACGACGATGGATCTCACCCTGCTCCGTGCGTTCGCGACGGTCGCACGTGAAGGCAACCTGACACGCGCCGCCGTGCAGCTGCACCTGACGCAGCCGGCCGTCAGCCTGCAGATCAAGCATCTGCAGGAAACACTCGGCGTCACGCTGTTTACGCGCACGTCGCGCGGGCTCGCGCTCACGCGCGACGGCCAGACCCTGCTGCCGCATGCGGAACGCGCGCTCGCCGCGGCCGCCGACGTGCAGCGCGCCGCTGCTGCGCTGCGGCACGAGGTGCGCGGCCGGCTGCGGATCGGCACGATCCTCGATCCGGGCTTCCTGCGGCTCGGCGGCTTCCTGCGCGCGCTCGTCGAAACCCATCCGCAGATCGAAACGGCGCTGCGGCACGGGATGTCGGGGTGGGTCATCGAACAGGTGCGCACGCAGGCGCTCGACGTCGGCTATTACATCGGCCGGCCGGGCGAGGACGATCCGCTCGACGGCGCACTGTTCCACACCGTCACGCTCACGCATTTCGAGTACCGCGTGCTCGCGCCGGCCGGCTGGAAGGAGCGCGTACAGCGCGTGAACGACTGGCGCTCGCTTGCCACGCTGCCGTGGATCTGGACGCCGCCGGCATCCGCGCACCACCGGCTGCTGTCGCGGCGCTTCGCCGACGCCGGCGCGCAGCCGCTCAAGGTTGCCGAGGTCGACCAGGAGCAGTCGATGCTCGATCTCGTCAAATCGGGCATCGGATTGACGCTCGCGCGCGACTCGACCGCGCTGGCCGAAGCGCACGCGCATGCGCTGACGATCGTCGAACGCGTGACGGTGCCGACCGAGCTCACCTTCGTGACGCTCGCCGAGCGGCGCGACGAACCGGCGATCGCGGCGGCGCTGCGGCTGATCGAAGCGCAGTGGGCGATATGAGCGGTGCTGATGAAAGTGCGCGTGCCGGGCGTCGGGCGTCGGGCATCCCGTTGCCGGGCACGACACGCGTCATCGCGCCGCACCCCGCCCCCGCCGTCACGCCACCGTCTCCACGTTTTTGCTAGATTGTGCGTTCGCACACCGCGAGACCCCGATTGAAGGAGACCCGCATGGCCCGCAACATCGAGATCAAAGCCCGCGCCCGCGAATTCGACCAGCTGCGCGAACAGGCGGCCAAACTCGCGACCGAAGCGCCGCTCTTCTATCGCCAGCAGGATTTCTTCTACGACGTGCCGCGCGGCCGGCTGAAGCTGCGCCGCTTCGAGGACGGCACGCCGGCCGAACTGATCTTCTACCAGCGCGACGACCGCGACGGCCCGAAGGCGTCGTACTACACGCGCAGCCCGGTGACGAACCCCGACGCGATGCACGCGCTGCTCGCCACCGCGCTGACCACGCGCGGGATCGTGACGAAGGAACGGCACGTGTACCTGGCGGGCCGCACGCGCATCCATCTCGACCGCGTCGACGGCCTCGGCGATTTCATCGAACTGGAAGTCGTGCTCGGCCCCGACGACGACGAAGCCGGCGGCGAAGCCGAAGCGCACGACGTGTTCGCGAAGCTCGGCGTGTCGCCGGACGATCTCGTCGCGGTCGCATACGTCGACCTGCTGAACGCCGACACGCAGCACGAAGCGGCCTGATCCGGCCCCGCCCCGGGGCAGCGCAACCCGCGCCGCCTCCGGCCCTGCCGCGCCGTCGCCGCCCTGCCGCCGTGTCAGGCCGCGC
>NZ_QOBB01000066.1:0-32330 GCF_024704855.1 Burkholderia sp. HAN2018
TGCGCACCGACCTCGACCTGCTCGACGCGATCTGGCCCGAGCGGCCGGGGCTGCCCGGCGACGCGGTGTTCGAGCACGCGGCGCCGCAGGCCGACACGACGCGCGCGAGCAAGCTGGCCGAAGTGCGCCGCGCGATGCGTGCGCAGGGCGCGCAGTGGCATTTCGTCTCGACGCTCGACGACCTCGCATGGCTGTTCAACCTGCGCGGCGCCGACGTCAACTTCAATCCCGTATTCGTTGCGCACGCAATGATCGGCGCCGATCGCGCGACGCTGTTCGTCGCCGACGGCAAGGTGTCGCCGGCACTGGCCGCGTCGCTCGCGCAGGACGGCGTCGACGTCCGCGCCTACGACGCCGCGCGCGCCGCGCTCGCGGCACTGCCCGACGGCGCGACGCTGCTGATCGACCCGCGCCGCGTGACGTTCGGCACGCTCGAGGCCGTGCCGGCCGGCGTGAAGCTCGTCGAGGCCGTGAATCCGTCGACGTTCGCGAAGTCGCGCAAGACATCCACCGAGATCGAGCACGTGCGCGTGACGATGGAGCACGACGGCGCCGCGCTCGCGGAATTCTTCTCCTGGTTCGAACAGGCCGTGAACCGCGAGACGATCACCGAACTGACGATCGACGAGAAGCTCACTGCCGCGCGCGCGCGGCGCCCCGGCTACGTGTCGCCGAGCTTCGCGACGATCGCGGGTTTCAACGCGAACGGCGCGATGCCGCATTACCGCGCGACGCCGGAGTCGCACGCGACGATCGCCGGCGACGGGCTGCTGCTGATCGATTCGGGCGGCCAGTACGTGACGGGTACGACCGACATCACGCGCGTCGTGCCGGTCGGCACCGTCAGCGACCTGCAGCGGCGCGATTTCACGATCGTGCTGAAATCGATGATGGCGCTGTCGCGTGCCCGATTCCCGCGCGGCATCCGCTCGCCGATGCTCGACGCGATCGCGCGCGCACCGATGTGGGCGGCCGGGCTCGACTATGGGCACGGCACGGGGCACGGCGTCGGCTACTTCCTGAACGTGCACGAAGGCCCGCAGGTGATCTCGCACTACGCGCCGGCCGAGCCGTATACGGCGATGGAAGAGGGCATGATCACGTCGATCGAGCCGGGCGTGTACCGTCCCGGCCAGTGGGGCATCCGGATCGAGAACCTGGTCGTGAACCGCGCGGCCGGGCAGACCGAGTTCGGCGATTTCCTCGCGTTCGAGACGCTGACGCTGTGCCCGATCGACACGCGCTGCGTGCTGATCGAGATGCTGCATGAAGAAGAACGCGCGTGGCTGAACGCGTATCACGCAACGGTGCGCGAGCGCGTCGGCCGCCATCTGAGCGGCGATGCCAAGGCGTGGCTCGACGCGCGCACGCAGCCGATCTGACGCAACGCAGGAAAGCGGCCGGGCGCCGGCCGAACAACAACAGCGAGGGCGACGATGGCGGACACGGCAGTGATCGTGGTCGACATGCAGCGCGGGCTGGTGGAGCGGGCAACGCCCGCGTACCGGCTCGATGACGTGGTGTCGGGCATCAACCGGTTGACGGCGGCGGCGCGTGCGGCGAACGCGCCCGTGTGCTTCGTGCAGCACGACGGCGACGCGGACGACGACGTCGTGCCCGGCACGCCGGGCTGGGAACTGCACGCGGGGCTGGTCGTCGGGAACGATGACTGGCGGGTGCGCAAGCAGATGAGTGATTCGTTTCACGATACGCCGCTCGCGGCGCAACTCGAGCGCCACGGCATCCGTTCGGTGCTGATCTGCGGTTATGCGACCGAGTTCTGCGTCGATTCGGCCGCGCGCCGCGCAGCGCTGCTCGGCTACCGGACGACCGTCGTGTCCGACCTGCACACCACGAACGAGCGCACGCACCTGTCGGCCGCGCAGATCGTCGCGCATCATCACTTCGTATGGGAAAACAATTCGCTGTCGGGCAACCCGGTGATGCCGCGCCCGCTCGCGGATGTCCTTGCGACGGAGTTCGCATGACGATCAAGGCCGTGGTGTTCGATTTCGGCGGCGTGCTGATCGACTGGAGCCCCGAGTACCTTTACCGGGAACTGATTCCCGATGACACCGAGCGTCGCTGGTTCTTCACGCATGTGTGCACGATGGACTGGGTGGTCCGCCAGGACGGCGGGCAGACGATCGAAGAGGGGACGGCCGAGCTTGTCGCGAAGTTTCCGGCGCACGAGGGGCTGATCCGCGCGTTCTATGCGCGCTGGCAGGAGATGATCGGCGGCGTGCTCGACGAAGGCGTCGCGCTCGTCGACCGGCTCGACGCGCAGGGGATGCCGCTGTTCGGGCTGACGAACTGGTCGGCGCAGACGTTTCCGTATGCGTGGGACAACTTCCCGGTGCTGCGGCGTTTCAGGGACATCGTCGTGTCGGGCCGTGTGAAGCTCGTGAAACCCGATCCGGCGATCTACCGCGAGATGCATGCGCGGATCGAGCCGCACTTGCCGGGCATCGCGCCGCACGAACTCGTGTTCATCGATGACAACGCGAAGAACGCCGCGGCCGCGACGGCGCTCGGCTGGCACGGCATTCATCACACGAGTGCGGCGGCGACCGAGGCACGGCTGCGCGAACTGGGCGCGCTGGCGTAAGCGGCAAGCCGGCAGCCAGCCGCCGGATAAAAAAAACGGGCCAGCGGCCCGTTTTTTGTTGTTCCGCTTCCGGAGCGATCAGCCTCGGTGCCCGTTCCTGCGTTACCGCAGTGCCGGGCGCCCGGGCCGCGCCGCTCAGCGGCTGATCGGCTTGTAGCGCAGACGCTTCGGCTTCGCGGCTTCCTCGCCGAGGCGCGCACGCTTGTCGGCTTCGTATTCCTGGTAGTTGCCGTCGAAGAACGTGACCTGCGAATCGCCTTCGAATGCGAGGATGTGCGTCGCGATCCGGTCGAGGAACCAGCGATCGTGCGAGATCACCATCACCGAGCCCGCGAATTCGAGCAGCGCGTCTTCCAGCGCGCGCAGCGTTTCGACGTCGAGGTCGTTCGACGGTTCGTCCAGCAGCAGCACGTTGCCGCCCGAGATCAGCGTCTTCGCGAGGTGCAGGCGGCCGCGTTCACCGCCGGACAGGTTGCCGACGATCTTCTGCTGGTCGCCGCCCTTGAAGTTGAAGCGGCCGATGTACGCGCGCGACGGCGTTTCGTACTTGCCCACCGTCAGCACGTCGGCGCCGCCCGAGATTTCCTCGAACACCGTCTTCGTGCCGTCGAGCGCGTCGCGGCTCTGGTCGACGTACGCGAGCTTCACGGTCGGCCCCATCACGACTTCGCCCGAATCCGGCTGCTCCTTGCCCGTCAGCATCCGGAACAGCGTCGACTTGCCGGCGCCGTTCGGGCCGATGATGCCGACGATCGCGCCGGCCGGGATCTTCAGGTTCAGGTTGTCGATCAGCAGACGGTCGCCGAACGCCTTGCTGACGTTCTTGAACTCGATCACTTCATTGCCGAGGCGATCGCCGACCGGGATGAAGATTTCCTGCGTCTCGTTGCGCTTCTGGTATTCCTGGCTGTTCAGCTCCTCGAAGCGCGCGATACGTGCCTTCGATTTCGCCTGCCGGCCCTTCGGGTTCTGGCGCACCCACTCCAGTTCCTTCTTGATCGCCTTCTGGCGCGCCGATTCCGACGCTTCTTCCTGCTTCAGGCGCTCTTCCTTCTGGTCGAGCCAGCTGCTGTAGTTGCCCTTCCACGGAATGCCGTGGCCGCGGTCGAGTTCGAGAATCCACTCGGCCGCGTTGTCGAGGAAGTAGCGATCGTGGGTGACCGCGACGACGGTGCCCGGGAAGCGCACCAGGAACTGCTCGAGCCAATCGACCGATTCCGCGTCGAGGTGGTTGGTCGGTTCGTCGAGCAGCAGCATGTCGGGTTTTTCGAGCAGCAGCTTGCACAGCGCGACGCGGCGCTTCTCACCGCCCGAAAGATGCTCGATCTTTGCATCCCATGACGGGAGGCGCAGTGCGTCGGCGGCCACTTCGAGCTGCTGCTCGGGGCTGCCGCCGTCGCTCGACGCGAGGATCGCTTCGTACTTCGCCTGCTCGGCCGCGAGCGCGTCGAAGTCGGCGTCCGGCTCCGCGTACGCCGCGTAGATTTCCTCGAGCTTCTTGTTGGCCTGGAACAGGTCGCCGAGGCCTTCCTCGACGGCTTCGCGCACCGTCTTCGTCGGGTCGAGCTGCGGCTCCTGCGGCAGATAGCCGATGTTCAGGTTCGGCATCGGCGTCGCTTCGCCTTCGATGTCCTTGTCGACGCCCGCCATGATGCGGATCAGCGTCGACTTGCCCGAGCCGTTCAGGCCGAGCACGCCGATCTTCGCGCCGGGAAAGAACGACAGCGAGATGTCCTTCAGGATCTGGCGCTTGGGCGGCACGATCTTGCCGACCCGGTTCATCGTGAAAACGTATTGGGCCATTTGGGTGTGAAAGTCAGAAATGGTTGAGACTGCCGCGCAGCGCGCGGGCGTGGCGGCGTCGGGTGATTCGGTACGGAGCGTGCCGCGCACGGCGCGGCGGCGTCGCCGCGTGTCGGCAGCGCGAGCGGCTATTGTACTTCGCCGCCGGCCGCCGCTGGCGCGACACCTGGCCTTTTGGCCGGGGCTGCGCTCACAGCCACGCGGCGACGCCGCCGTGCCCCGAGCACGTGCCGCGCCGATGGCGGCTGAAGCTGTAGGTGCCGTCGCGGCAGCGCGCGCTCGCGCCTTCGGGCACGCGGCCCGATTTCGAATGCGCGGGTGCGTGCACGGTTTCGCCGTCGCGGTTGCGATACGTGTCGTGACGGTCGAGATCGGCTTCGTTGCCGTAGCCGGGCGGTGCGCGGTACGCGTGTGCGGGTTGGGGCAACGCGGCGCAGGCGACGAAGAAGACGGCGGACAGTGTCGCGATGCGTGTCGCGCGGCAGAACAGGGCAGGCATGGTCTCTCCCGGTCGGCTTGTTGTTATCGATGTCGGGCGGATGGCCCGCGCCGCATGTTAGCGGATCGGCGCCCGACCGGTGCCGGCGCCGAGCGGCGGCGTGACGCTACGCCGCGCCCGACATCGAGGCCGCGCCGTCGGCCTGCGCGGCCTCGAGGATCCACCGGCGAAAAGCGGCGACCTTCGGCCGCTCGGCGTGATGCGGCGGATAGACGAGGTAGTACGCGAAATCGTCGAGCCACGCGACGTCGGCGAGCTGCACGAGCCGGCCGCTTGCCAGCTCGCCGCGCACCATCGCGGCCGGCAGCAGCCCGGCGCCCTGGCCTGCGACGATCGCCTGCAGCAACAGGCCCGAGTCGTCGAACGCGGGGCCGCGCGGCGGGCCGATATCGTCGATCCGCTGCGCGCCGAACCAGATGTGCCAGCCCTTGCGCTCGGCGTCGTGCAACTGCGGCCAGCCGACCAGATCGGCGGGCGTCGCCGGCATGCCGAGCCGCGCGACGAGGTCGGGCGACGCGAGCGCGACGATCTCCACCGTCAGCAGGCGCTCGCTGCACAGGCCGATGTAGCGCCCGAGGCCATGACGGATTGCAACGTCGACGCCGTCGCGCGAAAAATCCGCGAGTGCGTGGCTCGTGACGACCTGCAGGTCGACGTCAGGGCACGCGTGCCGGAATTGCGCGAGGTGCGGGACGAGCCACGCGGATGCGAAGAACGGGGTGACGCTCACCGTCAGCACGCCGCTGTCGGCGGCGCCCGACACGCGCTGCGACGCGTCGGCGATCTGCCGGAACGCATTGCGCACCGGCGGCAGGTAGTCGCGACCGGCGGCCGTCAGCAGGATGCCGCGGTTGACGCGCTCGAACAGCTGCACGCCGAGGTGCGTCTCGAGCGTGCGGATCATCTGGCTCACCGCGCCGGGCGTGACCGACAGCTCCTCGGCCGCCGATTTCACCGACAGGTGGCGGGCGGCTGCTTCGAATGCACGCAGCGCGTTGAGCGGCGGCAGGCGGGAACGATTCATTGAGTTTTTCTAAAGCGAATGGCCGATGAAATATCGTTTGAGGCGGCGCGCGTGCGCGAGTACCGTTGTCGCATCCGATTGCGTGCTTGGGGGCTGCATTGCAGCGACCAATGCGATCAACATAGTTCAACTATATCCACGAGGCAAACCGGACGCCGTGACGTGTCCGGCTGGACCTGAGAGGAGCATCGTCATGAACCGCCCGGGCGCGTCGCGCCATTTCTACGGCTGGTACGTGGTCGCGGCCGCGTTCGCCGTCACGTTCGTCGGGTTCGGCAGCGCCTATACGTTCAGTGCGTTCGTCGAGTCGCTGCAGCGGGACTTCGCCGCGTCGCGCGGCCAGATCTCGCTCGTGTTCTCGCTCGCCGGCTTCCTGTATTTCGGTTTCGGCATCGTCAGCGGGCCGCTGGCCGACCGCTTCGGCTCGCGGCGGCTCGCCGTCGCCGGGATGCTGCTGACGGGCGCCGGGCTCGCGGCTGCCGGCGCCGCGCACACGCTGCTGCAGGTCTATGTCGCGTACGGGCTTGGTGTCGGTTTCGGCGTCGGCTGCGCATACGTACCGGCGGTCGGTGCCGTGCAGCGCTGGTTCGTGCGCCGGCGCGGCTTCGCATCGGGGCTCGCGGTCGCGGGGATCGGTGTCGGCACGCTGGTGATGCCGCCGCTCGCGTCCACGCTGATCGCGCAGGTCGGCTGGCGCGGCGCGTATTTCACGCTGGCCGTGATCGCGGTCGCGATCGGCGCGGGGATGTCGCTGCTGATCGAGAACGACCCGCGCGGGCGGGGGCTGCTGCCGGACGGGGAGGCTGCGCATGAGCCCGGCGGCGGGGCACAAGTCGCCGGGCACGGTGCGGGAGCCCCGGTGTCCGCCGCCGCGCGGCGCCAGCCGGTCGCCGCTTCTGCGCCTGCCGGCGCGACGGTGCGCGAAGCCGTCATGTCGCGGCCGTTCGCGAGCCTGTACGCCGCATGCCTCGCCTGCTCGTTCGGCGTGTTCGTCCCGTTCGTTCACCTCGTGCCGTACGCGCTCGATCACGGCGTCGTGCCGTCGACGGCCGTGCTGCTGCTCGGCGCGATCGGCGTCGGCAGCACGGCCGGCCGCTTCTTCCTCGGCGGCCTCGCCGACCGCTTCGGCCGCCGTGCGTCGCTGCTCGCGATGTTCGCGGGCATGGCCGTCGCGCTCGTCGCGTGGGCCGGGGCCGACACCGTTGCGACGCTTGCCGCGTTCGCGCTCGTGTTCGGCGTGTTCTACGGCGGCTGGGTCGCCGTGCTGCCGGCGGTCGTGATGGACTACTTCGGCGGGCGCAACGTGAGCGGGATCATCGGCGTGCTTTATACGAGCGTCGCATTCGGCACGCTGATCGGGCCGGCCGCGGCCGGTTTCATCTACGACGCGGGCGGCGGCTATCTCGTGCCGATCCTGGCCAGCGCCGCCGCGAATGCGATCGCCTTCGCGATCGTCGCGACGACGGGGCGAGCGCCGGTGGCCGCACGTGCGGCGCGCGGATAGGCGCACGTCCCGCGGCGTGCCTTCGCGAATTCCGGTAGGGTGGCCGGATCGTGAACCGAGGAAGTGCAGCCGGGAGGCCTCATGACATTCGACGAAGTCCGCCAGATCGCGCTGGCATGGCGCGGCGTCGAGGAAGGTACGTCGTACGGCACGCCTGCGCTCAAGGTGCGGGGCAAGATGCTCGCGCGGCTGCGCGAGGACGGCGACACGCTCGTCGTGAAAGGTGTCGGCCCCGACGAGCGCGCGTGGCTGATCGAATCGGAACCGGACGTGTATTACGTGACGGATCACTACGTCGGCTGGCCGATCGTGCTGGTGCGGCTGTCGGCGGCCCGTCCGGACGCCGTGAAAAAACTGCTTCTGCGAGAATGGCAGGCCGTCGTCCCCGCCAAATGGCGCGACGAGAGGGTGCACGGCGCGAACTGACACGCCGGTTGCGGCCCGCTGCCCGGCGTCGCCGGGCGCTTTCGGCGCGGCTCGCGCGCCGGCCCGAACGGGTACAAGCGTTGCATCGATCGACGTCGATGCGACGAGTGGTTCCATCGAAATTCTTCAATTGGTTCTTAGTGAAGAACCGTTTGGTGCTTACACTCCTTCGCTTCGAAGGCAGCTGACGAAAGCCGACGGAAACGGCGCACGCGATGCGTCGGCGCACCGCGCGCCGCATCGCACCCGCAGCTTCGCAGACTGCGCGGCGCGCCGATCCGAACGGTCCCATCCAGCCGCATGGCCGCGTGCGATGCACGCGCGCTCGCAGCCGGATTCAAGAACGACAACTCCCCCTGCTGCCTTCACGCGACACCCGGCCATACCGGAACCGTTTTTTGGAGAGAGACAGATGAGTGGAAGCAACACAGGCCTCGGTACAGGCCTGAAGCAGCGGCACGTGACGATGATGTCGATTGCCGGCGTGATCGGCGCGGGCCTGTTCGTCGGCTCCGGCCACGCGATCGCGGAAGCCGGCCCGGCGTCGATCCTCGCGTATGCGATCGCGGGCGTGCTGGTGGTGCTGGTGATGCGCATGCTCGGCGAGATGGCCGTCGCGCATCCGGACAGCGGTTCGTTCTCCACCTATGCCGATCGCGCGATCGGCCACTGGGCCGGTTTCTCGATCGGCTGGCTGTACTGGTGGTTCTGGGTGCTCGTGATCCCGATCGAGGCGACCGCCGCCGCGACCATCCTCAATGCATGGTTCCCCGGCGTTGCAACCTGGGTCTTCGCGCTCGGCATCACGCTGGTGCTGACGGTGACCAACCTCTTCTCGGTCAAGAACTACGGCGAATTCGAATTCTGGTTCGCGCTGATCAAGGTCGTCGCGATCGTCGTGTTCCTGTGCATCGGCGGCGCGGCGATCGTCGGCATCATTCCCGCCCCTGCGGTGTCGGGCGTATCGAACCTGTTCGCGCATGGCGGCTTCATGCCGCACGGTGCCGGTGCGGTGCTCGCGGCGATGCTGACGACGATGTTCTCGTTCCTCGGCACGGAGATCGTGACGATCGCGGCCGCCGAATCGGACAACCCGCAACGCCAGATCGTGCGCGCAACCAACTCGGTGATCTGGCGCATCACGCTGTTCTATCTCGGCTCGATCCTGATCGTCGCGGCCATCGTGCCGTGGAACGATCCGCTGCTGCCGAAGCACGGTTCGTATCAGCGCGCGATGGAGCTGATCGGCATCCCGAACGCGAAGGCGATCATCGACGTGATCGTGCTCGTGTCGGTCGCGAGCTGCCTGAATTCGGCGCTGTACACCGCGTCGCGGATGCTGTTCTCGCTGTCGAAGCGCAAGGATGCGCCCGCGTTTCTGCACCGCACGGATTCGACCGGCACGCCGCGCGCGGCCGTGCTCGCATCGACTGCATTCGGCTTCCTGACCGTGATCGCGAACTACCTGATGCCGGAACAGGTCTTCGGATTCCTGCTCGCGACGTCGGGCGCGATCGCGCTGCTCGTGTATCTCGTGATCGCGATCTCGCAGCTGCGGATGCGCAAGACGCTCGAAGCGACCGGCGCGGACCTGACGCTGCGGATGTGGCTGTTCCCCTGGCTCACGTGGCTGGTGATCCTGTTCATCTGCGGCACGCTGACCGTGATGCTCGTGAGTGAGGATCACAGGATGGAAGTGGGCGCGACGGCCGTGCTGGCGCTGATCGTGCTGCTGGCATCGTGGCTGAACAAGCGCGGCCGCGATGCGCAGGCGAGCGCGGGGCGGCGAGTGTCGGCGATGTGATGCCGCGACGAAGCGGCGGCGGACGCACGGTGTCCGCCGCCGGCTGGCGGAACGTCCTGCAATGAAAAATGGCCCGACGGCGCTTGCCGTCGGGCCATTCGTTTTTCGTGCCGGGCACGCAGTGCGCGATGCCGCGTGATTCACACGGCATCGGCCGATGCAAGGGTCAGACGTTGAACAGGAAATTCATCACGTCGCCGTCGTGCACGACATATTCCTTCCCTTCGGCGCGCATCTTGCCGGCTTCCTTCGCGCCTTGCTCGCCCTTGTACGTGATGAAGTCGTCGAACGCGATCGTCTGCGCGCGGATGAAGCCGCGCTCGAAGTCCGTGTGGATCACGCCGGCTGCCTGCGGCGCCGTGTCACCGATATGGATCGTCCACGCGCGCACTTCCTTCACGCCCGCGGTGAAGTAGGTCTGCAGGCCGAGCAGCTTGAAGCCCGCGCGGATCACGCGGTCGAGGCCCGGCTCCTCCATGCCCATGTCGGCGAGGAATGCTTCCTTGTCGGCATCGTCGAGATCGGCGATTTCCGCCTCGATTGCCGCGCACACGGCGACCACCGGCGCATTTTCGCTTTCCGCGTACTTGCGCACGGCATCCAGGTGCGGGTTGTTCTCGAAACCGTCGTCCTTCACGTTGGCCACGTACATGGCCGGCTTAGCGGTGATCAGGCAGAACGGCTTGAGCAGCGCCTCTTCGTCGTCCGACAGCGCGAGGCCGCGCACGGCCTTGCCCTGGTCGAGCTGCGCGCGCACCTTCTCGAGCACGGCGACGAGCTTCGCCGCTTCCTTGTCGTTGCCCGACTTCGCGGCCTTCGAATAGCGCGTGAGCGCCTTCTCGACGGTGCCGAGGTCGGCGAGCGCGAGCTCGGTATTGATCACTTCGATGTCGTCGATCGGGCTGACCTTGCCGGCGACGTGAATGACGTTCTCGTCCTCGAAGCAGCGCACGACGTGCGTGATTGCATCGGTTTCGCGAATGTTGGCGAGGAACTGGTTGCCGAGGCCTTCACCCTTGCTCGCGCCTGCGACGAGGCCCGCGATGTCGACGAACTCGACGACGGCCGGCACGACACGCTCCGGCTTGACGATCTCGGAGAGCGCCTTCAGGCGCGTATCGGGCACTTCGACGATGCCGACGTTCGGCTCGATCGTGCAGAACGGGTAGTTCTCGGCGGCGATGCCGGCCTTGGTCAGCGCATTGAACAGGGTGGACTTGCCGACGTTGGGCAAGCCGACGATGCCGCATTTGAGACTCATGGAATCCTTCGGACGGGTAAGGCGGCGCGGCCGGACAGGGCACGGCGGCGCGGGAAAAAAGGGCGGCCGGCGCTTGGGGCGCGGCGGGCCGACGGTCAAAGACGCTATTGTACCGTGCCGACGCCCCGGATTCCGGGGTTGCGCCGAACGGCCGATGCGGCGGGCCGCCGCGCGGCATCGGCCGCCTGCGATTCTGCTGATTTCCCGCAAAGTCCGGCCGCGTAAGGGTTTGGCCCCGCGGCTATAATGCCCGCCATGACTGCCCACCACTCCTTCGACGTCGCCGTGGTCGGCGGCGGGCTCGTCGGCAAGACTGCCGCGCTCGCGCTGACCCAGTCCGGCTACAAGACTGCCTTGCTCGCCCAGCCGGCCGCGCCGCGCCCCGCCGATCTCGTATTCGACACGCGCGTCTACGCGCTGTCTTCCAGTTCGCAGGCGTTGCTCGAGCGGCTGCGGGTCTGGCAGGCGCTCGACCATGGCCGCCTCGCACCGGTCTACGACATGCGCGTGTACGGCGATGCGCACGCAGAACTGCATTTTTCCGCGTACCAGGCATCCGTGCCGCAGCTCGCGTGGATCGCCGAATCGTCGCTGGTCGAGGCGTCGCTCGACGCCGCGCTGCGGTTCCAGCCGAACCTCACGTGGTTCGAGGCGCGCGCGCAGGGCTTCGACGTACACGACGACGCAGCCGTGCTCACGCTGTCGTCGGGGCAGGTGCTGGAAGCGGATCTCGTCGTCGGCGCGGACGGCGCGCATTCGTGGGTGCGCTCGCAAATGGGGGCCAAAGTCGAACGGCGCGACTACCGGCAAACCGGTGTCGTCGCGAACTTCAAGGCGTCGCTGCCGCATCGCGAGACGGCCTACCAGTGGTTCCACGAAGGCGAGATCGTCGCGCTGCTGCCGCTGCCGGACGGCCATGTGTCGCTCGTCTGGTCCGCGCACACCGCGCATGCGGACGAATTGCTCGCACTCGATCCGGCGCAGCTCGCGGCCGAGGTCGAGCGCGTGTCTCATGGCCAAGTCGGCACGCTCGACTGCGTGACGCCGGCCGCCGGCTTCCCGTTGGCGCTGCAGACGGTCGACAAGCTGATCGCGCCGCGCGTCGCGCTCGTCGGCGATGCCGCGCACCTGATCCACCCGCTCGCGGGACAGGGGATGAACCTCGGCCTGCGCGATGTGGCGGCGCTTGCCGACGCGATCGCCGGCAAGGAAAGCTTCCGCAACCTCGGCGATACGGTGCTGCTGCGCCGCTACGAGCGTTCGCGCCGCGAGGACATCCGCGCGCTGATGGTCGCAACCGACGGCCTGCAGCGGCTGTTCGCGGTGCCGGGCTCGCTCGCGAAGGCCGTGCGCAATGCGGGCATGGCCTTCGTCGGTGCGCAGCCGCTCGTGAAGCGCTGGCTCGTGTCGGCCGCGCTCGGCTGATCGAACCTTCGGCCGCTTCGCCGGTCGGACACGGTTCCGTTACGGCGTACACTGTGCCGTGAACACCGATTGAGCTGAAGGAAGATTTCGATGAAAAAAACGATCCGCATCGCGTCGCTGGCGCTGGCCGTCACGATGGCGACGCTTGGCTGCACCGCGCAGGCCGACCAGACCACCGACAAGCTGAAAGCCACGCTGCAGGCCCGCCTCGGCAACGATGCGCCGATCAAGAGCGTGTCGAAATCGCCGGTCGCGGGCCTGTACGAAGTGAACCTCGGCTCGCAGATCATCTATAGCGATGCGGCGGGCGACTACGTGCTGCTCGGCGATCTCGTCGACACCAAGACGCACAAGAACCTGACCGACGCCCGCCTGTCCGAAATCAACAAGATCGACTTCGCGAGCCTGCCGTTCGCGAATGCGATCAAGGTCGTCAAGGGCAACGGCGCCCGCAAGATCGCGGTGTTCTCCGATCCGAACTGCCCGTACTGCAAGAAGCTCGAGACGACGCTGCAGTCGGTCGACAACGTGACCGTCTACACGTTCCTGTACCCGGTGCTGTCGCCGGATTCGACCGCGAAGTCGAAGGCGATCTGGTGTGCGACCGATCGCGCGAAAACGTGGGAGAGCTGGATGCTCGACCATCGCGCACCGACCGGCGCCGGTACCTGCGATACCGCCGCACTCGACAAGAACCTCGCGCTCGGCCGCGGGATGAACGTCACGGGCACGCCGACGATCTTCCTGCCGGACGGCCGCCGCCTGCCGGGCGCCGTATCGGCCGACCAGCTCAACCAGGCGCTCGCGTCGAGCAAGTAACCGACCACACGCCGGGCCGCATGGCCCGGCCAGCGAGGGGCGCCCGCATGACCTGCCGGCGCCTCTCTTCGTTTCCGCCGCCGTATTCGACCGTCCGATTCCCACGATGACCCAGCCGATCCGCTATTCGATTGTCCCGAAAGATCTTGCCGCGCACCTGTTCGAAGTGTCGGTGACGGTCACCGATCCCGACCCCGAAGGCCAGCGCTTTTCGCTGCCGGTGTGGATTCCGGGCAGCTACCTCGTGCGCGAGTTCGCGCGCAACATCGTGACGCTCGGCGCATTCAACGACGCGGGCCGCAAGGTGCGGATCGCAAAGACCGACAAGCACACGTGGCAGGCCGCGCCCGTGAACGGCACGCTGACCCTGCGCTACGACGTGTACGCGTGGGACCTGTCGGTGCGCTCCGCGTATCTCGACGAATCGGGCGGCTTCTTCAACGCGACAGCCGTGTTCCTGAGCGTCGCCGGCCGCGAGGACGCGCCGTGTGAAGTCGACATCGGGAAGCCGGCCGGCGCGGCGTTCCGCACGTGGCGCGTCGGCACTGCGTTGCCCGAGGCGCGCGGCACGAAGCGCTACGGGTTCGGCGCGTACCGCGCAGCGAACTACGACGAGCTTTCCGACCATCCGGTGACGATCGGCGAATTCGCGCTGGCGACGTTCGACGCGCACGGCGTGCCGCACGACATCGTGATCGCGGGGCGTGTGACGCAGCTCGATATGGAGCGCCTGCGCACCGACCTGAAGCGCGTGTGCGAAGCACAGATCGCGCTGTTCGAGCCGAAATCGAAGAAGGCGCCGATGGACCGTTACGTGTTCATGACGCTTGCGGTCAGCGACGGTTACGGCGGTCTCGAGCATCGCGCGTCGACCGCGCTGATCTGCAACCGCACCGACCTGCCGGCGAAGGGGCGACCCGAAACGACGGAAGGCTATCGCACGTACCTCGGTCTCTGCAGTCACGAGTACTTCCATACCTGGAACGTGAAGCGCATCAAGCCGGCGGCGTTCGTGCCGTACGACCTGACGCGCGAGAATTACACGTCGCTGCTGTGGCTGTTCGAAGGCTTCACGTCGTATTACGACGACCTGATGCTGGTGCGCAGCGGGCTGATGTCGCAGGACGAATATTTCGCGGCGCTCGGCCGCACGGTCGGCGGCGTGCTGCGCGGCACGGGCCGGCTCAAGCAAAGCGTCGCGGAAAGCTCGTTCGACGCGTGGATCAAGTACTACCGCCAGGACGAGAACGCGACCAACGCGATCGTCAGCTATTACACGAAGGGTTCGCTGGTCGCGCTCGCGTTCGATCTCGCGATCCGCGCGCAGACGCGCAACCGGAAGTCGCTCGACGACGTGATGCGTCTGCTGTGGCAGCGTTACGGCCGCGATTTCTACCGCGGCAAGCAGGCGGGCGTCGAGGAAAACGAAGTCGAGACGCTGATCGAGGAAGCGACGGGCGTCGCGCTCGGCCGCCTGTTCACCGATGCCGTGCACGGCACGCGCGACCTGCCGCTCGCCGAACTGCTCGCACCGTTCGGCGTGACGCTCACGCCGGATGTCGCGAACGGCGCGGCCGCGAAGCCGACGATCGGCGCACGCCTGCGCGGCGGTGCGGACTGCACGTTCGCGGCGGTCTACGAAGGCGGTGCCGCGCATCGCGCGGGGCTGTCGGCCGGCGACACGCTGATCGCGGTCGACGGGCTGCGCGTCACGGGCACCAACCTCGACGCGCTGCTTGCGCGCTACCGGCCGGGCGACAAGGTCGAGGTTCATGCATTCCGTCGCGACGAGCTGCGCACCGCGAAACTGAAGCTCGACGGCCCCGAAGTCACGCGCTACCGGCTGACGGCGGCCGCGAAGCCGGCGGCGGTATCGAAGGCCCGGGAAGCCTGGCTGAAGGGCTGATCGTACGAAGGCGGGTATCGGGGCGCGATCGAGGATTGTTCTGTTGTTGCAACAATCCGTCGCCCTGAACCCGCTTTTTCGCGGTCATGCGGCCACGCACAATGGCGTCACTCGCGCTACCGAAGCGCAACCCTACTGGAGCCTGACATGACGACCATTCTGCAAATCAATTCCGCGGCGCGTTCGCAAGGTGCGCAATCCACGCTGCTGGCCAATGAACTGACGGCAAAGCTGCAACAATCGAACCCCGGCGCGAAGGTCGTGGTTCGTGACCTGCTGGCCGATGCGCTGCCGCACCTCGACGAATCGGTGCTCGGCGCGTTCTTCACGCCGGCCGACAAGCGCACCGCGGAACAGAATGCGATCGTCGCGAAGAGCGATGCACTGATCGCCGAACTGCAAGCCGCCGACATCGTCGTGATCGGCGCACCGATGTACAACTTCGGCGTGTCGTCGCAACTGAAGGCGTATTTCGACTGGATCGCCCGTGCAGGCGTCACGTTCCGCTACACCGAGAACGGCCCGGAAGGCCTGATCAAGGGCAAGAAGGTTCACGTGGTGACGGCCCGTGGCGGCAAGTACCTGGGTACGCCGAACGACAGCCAGACGCCGTACCTGCGCTCGTTCCTCGGCTTCATCGGCCTGACCGACGTGAACTTCATTCACGCTGAAGGCCTGAACCTCGGGCAGGACGCGCAAAGCGCCGCGCTCGCCAGCGCACGCGAAGCGATCGCCGCCGCGTAAGGAAGGCCGACGCGGGTGCGACGCACCTGCTGCATCGCCCGATAAAAAAAACGCCGCGTTCCCGAAAGGGACGCGGCGCTTTTGCATGCTTGCCGGCACGAAGGGACCGGCAGCGCGTTACGCGAGCGTTTCGGCGACTTCCGGCAGGCGCCAGTCGATCGGCTCGCGGCCGGCATCGACCAGATAGTCGTTCGCGAGCGCGAAATGGCGGCAACCGAGGAAACCGCGGTGCGCGGACAGCGGCGACGGATGCGGTGCCTCGAGCACGCAATGCGCGCTTGCGTCGAACAGTGCGCGCTTCGCCTGCGCGTGTGCGCCCCACAGCATGAACACGAGCCCGCGATGACGGCCGGCGAGTTCGCGGATCAGCGTGTCCGTGCACTGCTCCCAGCCGCGCTTCGCATGGCTCGCGGCCGCGCCGCGCTCGACCGTCAGCACCGTGTTGAGCAGCAGCACGCCCTGGCGTGCCCAGGTGTCGAGGCAGCCGTGGCGTGGCGTGTCATGACCGAAGTTCGCGGCGATTTCCTTGAAGATGTTGCGCAGCGACGGCGGCGTGCGCACGGCGGGCGGCACCGAGAATGCGAGCCCGTGCGCCTGCGGCGTGCCGCGATCGTCGCCGTGATACGGATCCTGGCCGAGGATCACGACTTTCACGTCGTCCGGGCTCGTCAGGCGCAGCGCGCGGAACACGTCGGTCGGGTAGACCGTCTTGCCGGCCGCACGCTCGTCGTCGACGAAGCGGCACAGCGGCGCATATGCGTCGCTGTCGGTAAAGGGTTTCAGCACGTCGCGCCAGACGGCAGGCAGCGCGTCGAATTGCGCGGCGAGGTGCGGAACGTTGGCGGCGGCAGGCTGCGGTGCCGCCGGTGCCGCAGCCGATGCGGCGGCTTTCTTGGCGGGCTTGCGCCCGGCCGCGGGCGGCTCGGAAGGCGGGGACGGAAGATCGGCCGGTGCCGTTTCCGGCACGGGATCGTCGAACAGCGACGCCTGTTGCGGCGCGCGGGAAGTCTTGCGGGTTGCCATGCGTGATGCGTGTTATTGCGCGCGCAGCCGGTAGCCGCGCTGCGCCTTGCTGATGTTTTCGGGAGCGAGGCCCGGCAGCGCCTGCTGCAGTTCGGCGGCGAGCGTTGCGAGCGCCGCTTCCGGGCCGTCGATCAGTTCGAGTTCGATTTCGCTGATCGGTTCGCGGCGCGTTTCGTGTTCCGCCTGGACGACGATCTCGCCGATGTCCACCGCGGCTTCGACGGTTGCGCCGCCGATTGCGATGCGCCACAGCGTACGCGAAAAATCCGTGCGGAACAGCGCACGCAGCGCGCCGGCCGCGTCATTCAGCGCGGCGGCGGCCTCCGGCACGTCGCAGGCCGCGACGAGCGCATCGATCTCGAGCGCGTCGCCGGCGACCGGCAGTTCCCATTCGTGGCGGCGGTGCAGGCCGCCTTCCGCGCTGCCGACCGTCTTGAACGTCTGCAGCCAGCCCTGCGGCGCGCGGCGCACGCGCACCGCGCTCTTCGAGCGGGCCAGCGCGAGATCGGGCGTGTCGTAGTAGACGTTCGCGAGCGTGATGTCGTGGCCGGGTTCGCCGGTCAGCGTCTCGAAGAAGCGTCGCGCGGCCTCGGCCTGGCCGGCCGGCAGCGCGAGCTTGATTTCCTTTTCGATCGCCATCAGAAGAACATCCGTGCGAGTTCCTCGCCCGGCTGGTCGGCACGCATGAACGCTTCTCCGACGAGGAACGTGTTCACGTTCGCCGCGCGCATCGTGTCGACATCGGTGCGCGACAGGATCCCCGACTCGGTCACGACGATGCGGTCCGCCGGAATCATGTCGAGCATGTCGAGCGTGGTCTGGATCGACGTCTCGAACGTGCGCAGGTTGCGGTTGTTGATGCCGAGCAGCGGTGTCTTGAGCGTCAGCGCCTGTTCCATCTCGTTGCGGTCGTGCACTTCGACCAGCACCGCGAGGCCGAGCGAGTGAGCATACGCTTCGAGATCCTGCATCAGCGGCGTGTCGAGCGCGGCGGCGATCAGCAGGATCGCGTCCGCGCCCATCGCGCGCGCTTCCACGATCTGGTACGCGTCGACGATGAAGTCCTTGCGCAGCACCGGCAGCGTGCAGGCCGCGCGCGCTTCCTCGAGATAGCGGACGCTGCCCTGGAAGAACTGCTCGTCGGTCAGCACCGACAGGCACGCGGCGCCGTGCTCCGCATACGAACGGGCGATGTCGGCCGGCACGAAATGCTCGCGCAGCACGCCCTTCGACGGGCTGGCCTTCTTGATTTCGGAAATCACGGCCGCGTGGCCGGCTGCGTGTTTCGCGCGCAGTGCGCCGACGAAGTCGCGCAGGTCGCGCGCGGAGGCTTCCAGTTTCAGTGCCTCGAGCGGCGCGCTGCGCATGGCCGCCGCGACTTCTTCGCGCTTGACGGCAATGATTCGGTCGAGAATGTCGCTCATGTGGGTTCCTGCTTGATTCGTAAGGGGAGTCAGCGCTTGAACTGCTGCGTGAAGCGCACGAGTTCGTCGACCTTCGCGCGGGCCTTGCCGCTCGCGATCGCTTCGCGGGCGAGCTGGATGCCGTCCGCGATCGATTCGGCGACGTTCGCCGCATAGAGTGCGGTGCCCGCGTTCAGCGTGACGATCTCGCGCGCGACGCCCGGCTGGTTGTCCAGCGCGCCGAGCAGCATCGTGCGCGATTCGTCGGCATTTTCCACCTTCAGCGTGCGGTTCGACACCATCTGCAGGCCGAAATCTTCCGGATGGATCTCGTATTCGTGCACCTTGCCGTCGCGCAATTCACCGACGAGCGTCGCGGCGCCGAGCGAAACCTCGTCCATCCCGTCCTTGCCGTACACCACGAGCACGTGCTGCGCGCCGAGACGCTGCATCACGCGCACCTGGATGCCGACGAGGTCGGGGTGGAACACGCCCATCAGCTGGTTCGGTGCGCCGGCCGGATTGGTCAGCGGGCCGAGGATGTTGAAGATCGTGCGCACGCCGAGTTCGCGGCGCACGGCCGCGATGTTCTTCATCGCCGGGTGATGGTTCGGCGCGAACATGAAGCCCATGCCGGTTTCGGCGATCGACGCGGCGACCTGCTCCGACTGCAGGTCGATGTTCACGCCGAGCGCCTCGAGCACGTCGGCGCTGCCGGACTTGCTCGATACGCCGCGGTTGCCGTGCTTCGCGACCTTCGCGCCGGCCGCGGCCGTGACGAACATCGACGCGGTCGAGATGTTGAACGTGTGCGAGCCATCGCCGCCGGTGCCGACGATGTCGACGAAGTTCGAGTTGTCCTGCACCTCGACGTGGTTCGCGAATTCGCGCATCACGGTCGCGGCCGCGGCGATCTCGCCGATCGTCTCCTTCTTCACGCGCAGCCCGGTGATGATCGCGGCCGCCATCACGGGCGACATGTCGCCGCGCATGATGAGCCGCATCAGGTGCAGCATCTCGTCGTGGAAGATCTCGCGGTGTTCGATCGTGCGCTGCAGCGCTTCCTGCGGGGTAATCGTCATCGTGTGGCTCCCGTCAGGCGGCTTGCGCGGCTGCGGCGCGTGCCTGTTTCAGGAAATTCTCGAGCAGTGCATGGCCATGCTCGGACAGGATCGATTCCGGGTGGAACTGTACGCCTTCGATCGGCAGCGTCTTGTGGCGCACGCCCATGATCTCGCCGTCGTCGGTCCACGCGGACACCTCGAGGCAGTCGGGCAGCGATTCGCGCTCGATCGCGAGCGAGTGGTAGCGCGTGACGTCGAAATGCTTCGGCAGGTCGGCGAACACGCCGCGGCAGTCGGTTTCGATCTTGCTTACCTTGCCGTGCATGATGGTCTTCGCGCGCACGACGCGGCCGCCGAATGCCTCGCCGATCGCCTGATGGCCGAGGCAGACGCCGAGGATCGGCTTCTTGCCCGAAAATTCACGCAGCACGTCGAGCGTGATGCCCGCGTGTTGCGGGTTGCTCGGGCCGGGCGACAGGCAGATCGCGTCGGGATTCAGGCGCGCGATCTCGTCGAGCGTGATTTCGTCGTTGCGGTAGGTGCGTACGTCCTCGCCGAGTTCGCCGAAGTACTGGACCAGGTTGTAGGTAAACGAGTCGTAGTTGTCGATCATGAGCAGCATGGTCAGTCTCCGGTCAGAAGTCGCTATCGAGGCCGTCCTGGACCTGTTCGGCCGCACGCAGCACCGCGCGCGCCTTGTTCTCGGTCTCTTGCCATTCGGATTCGGGCACCGAATCCGCGACGACGCCGGCCGCCGCTTGCACATACAGGTTGCCGTTGTGGATCAGGCCCGTCCGGATCGCGATCGCGAGATCCATCTCGCCCGAGAACGACAGGTAGCCGACGGCGCCGCCGTACAACCCGCGCTTGACCGGCTCGAGCTCGTCGATCAGTTCCATCGCGCGCACCTTCGGCGCGCCGGACAACGTGCCCGCCGGGAACGTCGCGCGCAGCACGTCGTAGTTCGTCATCCCGGGTTTCAGCTTGCCTTCGACCGAGCTGACGATGTGCTGCACGTGCGAGTATTTCTCGATGACCATCTTGTCGGTCACCTGCACCGAGCCGATTTCCGCGATGCGGCCGACGTCGTTGCGCGCGAGGTCGATCAGCATCACGTGCTCGGCGATCTCCTTCGGATCGTTGAGCAGTTCGGTCGCGAGTTCGGCATCGCGCTCGGGCGTGTTGCCGCGCGGGCGCGTGCCGGCGAGCGGACGGATCGTGACGATCTGGTCTTCGCCGCGCTTCTCCTGGCGCACGAGGATTTCCGGCGACGCGCCGACCACGTGGAAATCGCCGAAGTTGTAGTAGTACATGTACGGCGACGGGTTCAGCGAACGCAGCGCACGATACAGCGACAGCGGATTGTCGCGGTACGGCTTCGTCAGCCGCTGGCCGACCTGGATCTGCATCAGCTCGCCGGCCGCGATGTATTCCTTCGCCTGACGCACGGCGGCCAGATAGTCGTCCTTCTTGAACTCGCGGAAGGTTTCGGTGCGCACGCTCGCCGACGTGACGGGCGGCTGCACGGTCGTGCGCAGGCGCTGTTTCAGTTCGCGCAGGCGCTGTTTCGCCTTCGTGTAGGCTTCGGCCTGGCTCGGGTCCGCGTAGATGATCAGGTACAGCTTGCCGGCGAGGTTGTCGATGACCGCGACTTCCTCGGTCAGCAGCAACTGGATGTCGGGCAGGCCGAGATCGTCGCGCGGTGCGGTGTTCGCGAGCTTCTTCTCGATGTAGCGCACCGCGTCGTAGCCGAAGTAGCCGGCGAGACCGCCGCAGAAGCGCGGCAGGCCCGGGCGCTGCGCCACCTTGAAGCGCGCCTGGAACGATTCGATGAACTGGAACGGGTCACCTTCATGCGTCTCGACGACCTGGCCGTCGCGCACGACTTCCGACACGCCGTTACGGGTGCGGACGAGCGTGCGGGCCGGCAGGCCGATGAACGAGTAGCGGCCGAAGCGTTCGCCGCCGACCACCGATTCCAGCAGGAACGAGTTGGCGCCCGCGCGTTCGGGCTGGGCCAGCTTCAGGTAGAGGGATAGCGGCGTTTCGAGATCGGCGAGGGCTTCCGCGATCAGCGGGATGCGGTTGTAGCCTTCGTTCGCGAGCGATTGGAATTCGAGTTCGGTCATGTTCCGGTCCTGTTCGGGACGAGCGGCGCGTGCGCCAGGGATCATTTGACGCTGCGCGGGTTGCCGTCGGCGAAAGGGCGGTCGATCGAGAAGTGCCTGTTGCCGGCCGGCACTCCGGGCGTGAACGTCGCGAGCCTGCGGCCGATCCTGAACGCAAGCGTTCGGGCGCGGTGAAACTCGAGGTGGTGCGACGGTCGGCGCGCGGATGCGCAGCGAGATAAAAAACGGCGCTGAAGACGTGCTTCAGCGTACCTCATCGAAGAGGTTAGCGCGACCAGCGACGCCAGGGCCAGGCTCCCCGGTCGATGCTGCTCAGACTCCGTTTTTTATTCAGAAACATGCAGATGGAAGAAATAATCAGATGGTTGGCCGGCCGGTGTTGTGCGCGGTAATTGCGCGAGCTGCGACCAGCAACGAATCGACTATACCATCCGAATTTATCGTTTGTATAGCTTTGCCGTGGTTGTAGCCGTACGGCACAGTCAGCGTCGCCATCCCGGCCGCGCGGCCGGCCAGCGCATCGTTTTCCGAGTCGCCGATCGCGACTGCCGCATCCGGAGCGACGCCGAGCGCGCTGCAGGCCGTCAGCATCGGCAGCGGATCGGGCTTCTTGCGCGCGACGCTGTCGCCGCCGAGCACGACGCCGAAGCAATCGGCCAGCCCGTATTGCTCGAGCAGTTCGACGGCGAAGCGATGCGGCTTGTTCGTCACGCACGCGAGCCGGATGCCGGCCGCACGCAATGCGTCGAGGCCGGCGGTTACGTCCGGATAGAGGCGCGTGTGGCGGCCGTTGATCTTCGCGTATTCGGTCTGGTAGATCGCCAGTGCGTCGTCGAAGCGCGCGTGCGCTTCGTCGGCCGGGAAGCGCGGTTTCAGCACGCTCTGGATCAGGTGTTCGGAGCCCTTGCCGACGTAGCCGATCACCTCGTCACGCGACGTGGTCGGCGCGCCGAGCTGCGTGAGCATCCCGTTGAGGCCGGCCGTGAAATCGTCGGCCGTGTCGACCATCGTGCCGTCGAGATCGATCAGCGCCGCGTCGATGCGCGGCGCGGCGAAGCGGATCGGGGCGGCTTCGGTTGCGGCCCCGGCCGGCGCATGGCCGGCGAGCGACGAATCGGCCACGGCGTCAGCTCCGCTCGACGGTAGCGAGCGCGGCGCGCATCTCGTCGATTACCTTGCGGTAGTCGGGCTTGCCGAAGATCGCCGAACCCGCGACGAAGGTGTCGGCCCCGGCCGCCGCGATTTCCGCGATGTTGTCGGTTTTCACGCCGCCGTCGACTTCGAGCAGGATCTCGCGGCCGGTGCGCTCGGTGTACGCGTCGATGCGTGCGCGTGCTTCGCGCAGCTTGTTCAGCGTTTCCGGGATGAACGACTGGCCGCCGAAGCCCGGGTTGACCGACATCAGCAGCACGAAGTCGAGGCGATCCATCACGTGATCGAGGTAGTTCAGCGGTGTCGCCGGATTGAACACGAGACCGGCCTTGCAGCCGTGGTCACGGATCAGCGACAGCGTGCGGTCGATGTGATCGGAGCCTTCCGGGTGGAAGCTGATCAGGTTTGCACCGGCCTTCGCAAAATCGGGCACGATCCGGTCGACCGGGCGCACCATCAGGTGCACGTCGATCGGCACCTGCACGTGCGGGCGGATCGCTTCGCACACGAGCGGGCCGATCGTCAGGTTCGGCACATAATGGTTGTCCATCACGTCGAAGTGGATCCAGTCGGCGCCGGCGGCGACGACGTTGCGGACTTCTTCGCCGAGCCGTGCGAAATCGGCCGACAGGATGCTGGGAGCGATACGGAATTGGGTCATGGCAGGGGAGCGGGGACGTTGCGGCGCAAAACCGTCATTCTACCGTCCGGCGACCCCGTGCGCGGCGGCGGGCCGTGCGGCCGAGGCCCGATTGCGCATAGAATGCCGAACCAATGCGGCGCGCCCGCGGCCCCGTTGCCCATGCCGGCACGGACAGTCACCTTCCACCGGAAACATCATGAGTCAGTATCAGTTCACCGTTTCGGTGAAAACCAGCTACTTGCCGGAACAATCCGACCCCGATCGCCGTCAATACGCATTCGCGTACACGCTGACGATCCGCAACACGGGACAGGTCGCGGCGCAGCTGATCGCGCGTCACTGGATCATCACGGACAGCGAGAACCACGTGCAGGAGGTGAAGGGGCTCGGCGTCGTCGGGCACCAGCCGCTGCTGCAGCCGGGCGAGCACTTCGAATACACGAGCTGGGCCGTGATCGCGACGCCGGTCGGCACGATGCGGGGCGCGTACTTCTGCGTGGCGGAAGACGGCGAGCGTTTCGAGGCGCCGGTCGACGAGTTCGCACTCCACATGCCGCGCACGCTGCATTGAGCGTGCGAAGCGCGTCAGCGCGGCTGGCGGTCGTTGTTGCCGCGGGCGTGCTTCTTTCTGCCCGACGACGTCCACACGACGATGAAGATCAGCAGGGCAAGCGCTACGAAGGCTTCGAGCGCAAAGATGAGCATCGGATATTGGTCGAGAAAATCTGACATGGCGGTTTCCATCAAGAACGGACATTGTATGTGGTTTGGGCCCCGGTTGGCCGGGTGGGCGGCAGCGGTCGCGGCGGCGGCGCTGCTTGCGGCGTGCGGCGGCGCGCCGACGCGGACTTCGTCGCTGAAGCCGCCGACCGGCGCGGCGATCGTGCCGGGGCAGGTCGCCGCGAAGCGACTCACGCCGGTCGCGTGGCAGCAGGTGCCGGGTTGGCAGGACGATTCGCTGATCGGCGCGACGGCCGCGTTGCGGCAGAACTGCGCGCGGCTCGCGCGCCAGCCGGCCTGGCAGCGTGCGTGTGCGGCTGCCGACCGGCTCGACGAGCTTGACGTCAGCAGTGCGCGGGCATTCTTCGAAACGTATTTCACGCCGTTCCAGTTCGCGAACACCGACGGTACGCTCGACGGGCTGGTGACCGGCTATTACGAGCCGCTGCTGCATGGTTCGCGCGTGCGTCGTGGCCCGTATCAGTACGCGCTGTACCGCTGGCCGGCCGGTTATCGCGCGGGCGCCGCGCTGCCGGCACGCGCGCAGCTCGAACGCGCCGGCATCCTGAACGGCAACGAACTCGTGTGGGTCGACGACCCGATCGAGGCGTTCTTCCTGCAGGTGCAGGGCTCGGGGCGCGTGCTGCTCGACGACGGTTCGGTGATGCGGGTCGGCTTCGGCGGCACCAACAACCAGCCGTACCGTTCGATCGGCAAGTGGCTGCTCGATCGCGGCGAACTGACGCCCGCCCAGGCGACGATGCAGGGTATCAAGGCGTGGGCGAAGGCGAACCCGAATCGCGTCGACGCGTTGCTCGACACGAACCCGCGGTTCGTGTTCTTCCGCGACATGCCGACCAAGGAGGATGCGCCGCACGGTGGTGCGGACGGCCCGATCGGCGCGCTCGGCGTACCGCTGACGCCGGAACGCTCGATCGCGGTCGACCCGTCGTCGATCCCGCTCGGCACGCCGGTGTTCCTGCAGACCACGCGCCCGCTGACGAATACGCCGATGAACCGGCTCGTGTTCGCGCAGGATACGGGCTCCGCGATCAAGGGCGGCGTGCGGGCCGACTATTTCTGGGGGCTCGGCGACGACGCAGGCGATCAGGCCGGGCGGATGAAGCAGGTCGGCCGGATGTGGCTGCTGTTCCCGAACTCGTGACTTGAGGCGGCCCGGAATGAAACAGCCCGATCGGCGTTGGCCGATCGGGCTGTTTCATTTGCAATCGCGGATTCACCGCACGTCGTGCACGCGCAGCGATTGCCGTCAGCCCTTGCGCTTGTCGACGACGCGTCGCGCCTTGCCGACCGAACGCTCGATCCCGTTCACGGGCAGCACGTTGATTACGGCCGTCACGCCGATCAGCGACTTGATGTCGTGTGCGAGCGCCTGTTTGGCCGCATGAATCGCCGCCGTATCGGGCGCAGTCTCCGGACAGGGCTCGACATTGAGCGTCAGCACGTCGAGCGGGCCTTCCTTTGTCAGTACGATCTGGTAGTGCGGTGCGAGCGCGCGCTGCTTGAGCAGCTGCTCCTCGATTTGCGTCGGGAACACGTTGACACCGCGCACGATCATCATGTCGTCCGAACGCCCCGTGATCTTCTCCATCCGGCGCATCGTGCGGGCAGTGCCAGGCAGCAGCCGCGTGAGGTCGCGGGTCCGGTAGCGGACGATCGGCAGTGCCTCCTTCGTCAGCGACGTGAACACGAGCTCGCCGAGTTCGCCGTCCGGAAGCACTTCGCCGGTTTCAGGGTCGATGATTTCCGGATAGAAGTGGTCTTCCCAGATGGTCGGGCCGTCCTTGGTCTCGACGCATTCGGACGCGACGCCGGGGCCCATCACTTCGGAAAGTCCGTAGATGTCGACCGCGTCGATGCCCATCCGCTGCTCGATCGCGACGCGCATGTCGTTGGTCCACGGTTCCGCGCCGAAGATGCCGATGCGCAGCGAACTCTGCACCGGATCGAGACCCTGGCGCTCGATTTCGTCGGCGATCGACAGCATGTAGCTCGGCGTCACCATGATGATGTCGGGCCGGAAATCCTGGATCAGCTGCACCTGCTTTTCGGTCTGGCCGCCGCCGAACGGGATCACGGTCAGCCCCGCGCGTTCGGCGCCGTAGTGCGCACCGAGCCCGCCTGTGAACAGGCCGTAGCCGTAGCTCACGTGCACCTTGTCGCCGCGGCGCGCACCGGCGGCGCGGATCGAGCGAGCGACGAGATTCGCCCATGTGTCGATGTCGCCGGCCGTATAGCCGACGACCGTCGGCTTGCCGGTCGTGCCCGACGACGCATGAATGCGCGAGATCTGGTCCTGCGGCACCGCGAACATCCCGAACGGGTAACTGTCGCGCAGGTCGCTCTTCGTCGTGAACGGGAAGCGCGACAGATCGGCGAGCGTCTTCAGGTCGTCCGGATGGACGCCCGCGTCGTCGAACTTGCGACGATAGACGGGAGAGTGGTCATACGCATGCCGGAGCGACCACTTGAGGCGTTCGAGCTGCAGCGCGGTCAACTCGTCGCGTGAGGCGGTCTCGATCGGCTCGAGCGGTAGCGGGGTAGTCATGCATGTCTCCAGTGTTTGTTATGTGCGAGCCGTCGGCGTCAGCGGTCTTCCGGGATGACCGTACCCTTGATCTGGGCGGATTTGCCGCGAAACATCGCGACGGTTTCTCCGGTCTGGTTCGTGACGCGGATGTCGTAGATCCCTTGGCGGCCGGCGCGTGCCTGCTCGATCGCCTCGGCCGTCAGCACGTCGTCGCCGTGCACGGGGCGCAGGAATTCGATCGAGCAGCCGGCCGCGACTGCGTTCACGTTGTACGAGTTGCATGCGAACGCGAACGTTGAATCGGCCAGCGTGAAGATGATCCCGCCATGGCAGGTCTGATGCCCGTTCAGGAATTCGGGCCGCACGCGCATTTGCAGGCGCGCGTAGCCGGCGCGTACTTCGGCGATTTCCATCCCGAACGCGCGGCTGCATGCGTCGGCGTCGTACATGGCTCGCGCGGCGGCACGGGCGAGCGAGTCGGGGTCGAGCGTGGCAGTGGCGTCCGTCATGTCAACGCCCCTCGAAGCGCGGTGCGCGCTTCTCGATGAACGCCTTCACGCCTTCCGCATAGTCGTACGACTGACCGAGCTTGCGCTGCAGGTCGCGTTCCTGGTCGAGTTGCTGATCGAGCGTGTTCGTGACGCTGTCGCGCATCGATTGCTTGATCGATGCGATCGCGAGCGTCGGCTGCTGCGCAAGCTGGGTGGCGAGCTGGCGGACTGACGCAGCGAGGGTGTCATCGTCGACCGCGCGCCAGATCAAGCCCCATTGCTCGGCCTGTTCGGCGCCGAGTTTGTCGCCGGTCAGCGCGAGCCCCAGCGCGCGTGCCATGCCGACGCGTTGCGGCAGGAACCATGTGCCGCCCGAATCGGGTACGAGCCCGATCTTGACGAAGGCCTGGATGAAACTGCTCGAGCGGGCGGCGAACACGAGATCGCACGCGAGCGCGAGGTTCGCGCCGGCGCCGGCCGCGGTGCCGTTGACGGCGGCGATGACCGGAATCGGCAGACGCTGCAGGCGGCGGATCAGCGGATTGAAGTGCTCGTCGATCAGCGCGCCGAGGTCGGTGGACGCGCCCGGCGTGAAGTCGAGATCGGCCAGGTCCTGGCCCGCGCAGAAGCCGCGCCCCGCGCCAGTCAGGATCAGCGCGCGCGCGCCGGCCGCCTCGACATCATCGAGTGCCGACTGCAGTTCGCGATGCATCGCCCGCGTAAAGCTGTTCAGCTTGTCGGGGCGGTTGAGGGTAATCGTGGCCACGTTCGAGGCGCGATCGATATCCAGCTGAATCGCCTGATAGGACATGCAGTTTCTCCTTCACGACTTCGTTATAGGCGCGCGGTGCGTGGGTTACACGCGTTCGATCGCGAGCGCGATACCCTGGCCGACGCCGATGCACATCGTACAGAGCGCAAAGCGGCCGCCCGTACGCTCGAGTTGGTGGAGCGCCGTGGTCACGAGCCGCGCGCCCGATGCGCCGAGCGGATGGCCCAGTGCGATTGCGCCGCCGTTCGGGTTCACGCGCGGATCGTCGTCGGCGACGCCGAGCATGCGCAGCACCGCCAGACCTTGCGACGCAAACGCCTCGTTCAGCTCGATCACGTCGAACTGGTCGATGGTCATGCCGAGCTGGCGCAGCAGTTTCTGCGTGGCCGGTGCGGGCCCGATGCCCATCACGCGCGGCGCGACGCCGGCCGTCGCCATTCCGACGACCCGTGCGCGGCGGCGCAGGCCGTACTGGTCCGCTGCCTGTGCATTGGCGAGCAGCAGCGCGCACGCACCGTCGTTGACGCCCGATGCGTTGCCGGCCGTCACCGAACCGTCCGGGCGCACGACGCCTTTCAGCTTCGCAAGCGCTTCGAGCGACGTTTCGCGCGGATGCTCGTCGCGCGAGACGACCAGCGGATCGCCTTTCTTCTGCGGAATCGTGACCGCGACGATTTCCTCGGCGAGCGTGCCGTCCTGCTGCGCACGCGCAGCCTTCTGCTGGCTGCGCAGCGCGAACAGATCCTGGTCGGCGCGGCTGACGTTGTAGTCGACCGCGACGTTCTCGGCCGTCTCCGGCATCGAATCGACGCCATACAGCTGTTTCATCAACGGATTGACGAAGCGCCAGCCGATCGTCGTATCGTAGATGTCGGCCTGGCGCGCGAATGCGCTCGCGGCCTTGCCCATCACGAACGGCGCGCGTGTCATGCTCTCGACGCCGCCCGCGATCATCAGGCGCGCCTCCCCGGCCTTGATCGCGCGCGCAGCAGTGCCGACCGCATCCATCCCGGAGCCGCACAGGCGGTTCAGCGTCGTGCCGGGCACGTCGGTCGGCAGCCCCGCGAGCAGCGCGGACATGCGCGCGACGTTGCGGTTGTCCTCACCGGCCTGGTTCGCGCAGCCGTAGATCACGTCGTCGATCGCTGACCAGTCGACGTCACGGTTGCGCTCCACGAGCGCCTTGAGCGGTACCGCACCGAGGTCGTCGGCGCGGACATCTTTCAGGGCGCCGCCGTAGCGGCCGATGGGGGTGCGAATCGCGTCGCAGATATAGGCGTCTGTCATGGGCGTATCGATGAGCAACGAACCCGCCGGGTGGCGGATTCGTTCATGGTAGAGAACGTGGCGGCGTTTGCACGTCGACCATTCGGGTTATGCAGGTTGACCGGCTTCCGCGGGTGCCGCTTTCGGCGCAACATGGACGCGGCTTTGCACGACGCGGAACCGATTGGCGACGAATGCCGGGTCCGCCAGCGCCGCGTTGGCTGCCGGGTTCGCGCCTGTGCCGTGGAAATCCGAGAATGCTGCCGACTGGTTCACGAACACGCCGCCGGTCAGGTTGATCGACAGCGCGACGCCGCCGCGCACCGCCGCATCGTGTGCAGCATCGACGATGGCTTCGTCGGTACTGTAGACGGAGAGCGTCAGCGCGCCATGTTCTGCCGCGATCTCACCGGCGAGATCGAGCGACTGCGCGGTCGAGGCGGTTGCGATCACGAACGAGATCGGGCCGAACCACTCCTGCGTGAATTTCTCGCGATCGGCCACGTCGAGTTGCAGCACGAGCGGTGTGCGCACGCGGGCATCGGGGAACGCGGGGTGCTGGAGGGTAAGGCTGTCGGCGAGCACGCGGCCGAGCTGGCGGGCGTCGTCGATGCGTGCGGTCACGCCTTCGTTCTGGATCGCGCCGATCAGTTCGACCGAGCGGGCCGGATCGCCGGTGAGTTTCTGCACTGCAACGGCGATTGCCTGTGCGACTTCGTCGAAGCTGGCACGGCCGTCCGCCGTCCGGATGCCGTCGCGCGGCACGTAGATGTTCTGCGGCGCCGTGCACATCTGGCCGGAGTACAGCGCCAGCGAGAACGCGATGTTCTTGGCGGTGGCCTTCAGGTCGTCGGTCGAGTCGATCACGATCTGGTTGACGCCTGCCTTCTCCGTATAGACCTGTGCCTGGTGGGCATGGCGCTCGAGCCACGTGCCGTTTTGCGTGCTGCCAGTGAAGTCGATCAGCTTGATCTCGGGGCGCAGCGCGAGATCCTGAACGAGTGCGCCGTCGTTGGGTTCGGTCGCGAGGAGCGTGACGACGTTCGGATCGAAGCCGGCTTCGCGCAGCACGTCGCGAGCGATCCGGACCGTGATTGCGAGAGGCAGGATCGCGCCCGGGTGCGGTTTGACGATCACGGTGTTGCCGGTGGCCAGATCGGCGAACAATCCCGGGTAGCCGTTCCAGGTCGGGAACGTGCAGCAGCCGAGTACGAGGCCGGTGCCGCGCGGGACGATCGTGTAGCGCTTGTGCATCGCGAGCGGCGGGTTCTTGCCTTGCGGCTTCTCCCAGTGCGCATCGGCCGGGATGCGGCGCAGTTCGTCCCACGCATAGGCAACGGCCTCGAGCGCGCGATCCTGCGCGTGCGGGCCGCCGGCCTGGAATGCCATCATGAATGCCTGCCCCGTGGTGTGCATCACGCTGTAGGCGATCTCGAAGCTCGCACGATTCAGGCGCGCGAGGATTTCGAGGCTGACGCCGATCCAGGCGCTCGGGCCGGCTTCACGCCATGAACGCTGCGCGGCGGCAGCGGCGGCGATCAGTTCGTCGGGCGTCGACTTCGGATACCGGATGCCCAGCGCGATGCCGTACGGCGACCGTTCCGCGCCGACCGTTTCTCCGGACGCCGGCTGGTCGAGCACGAACGTCTTGTCGAGGTATGACTTGAACGCGGCCTCGCCATCTGCGTTCGCGCTTTCCCCGTACACTTTGGGGCTCGGCATTTCTGCGAACGGGCTCCAGTACCCGCGGCTCTCGATGGCGGCGAGTGCGTGCTTCAGCGTGTCTTCGTGCTTCGTGAACAGTGCATGGGTCATGGCGGCAGCCTGATGGACGATGAGAGGGGTTGGATCGATTAATTAACCGACCGGTTGGTCGGAGAATGGTAGCATCAAACTATTCGCATGTGCGAGGCGTTTCTCATTTCATTGATCGAGGAGAAATAGATGGCTTACGAGAACATCCTGGTGGAGACCCGGGGGCGTGTCGGGCTGGTTACGCTGAACCGTCCGAAGGCGCTGAACGCGCTGAACGATGCGCTGATGGATGAACTGGGTGATGCGCTGAAGGCGTTCGATGCGGACGATGGCATCGGCGCGATCGTCGTGACCGGGAGCGAGAAGGCGTTCGCGGCTGGCGCGGACATCGGCATGATGGCGACCTATTCCTATATGGATGTCTACCGGGGCGACTACATCACACGTAACTGGGAGACAGTTCGCGAAATCCGCAAGCCGATCATTGCGGCGGTGTCGGGCTTTGCGCTGGGTGGTGGCTGCGAGCTGGCCATGATGTGCGACATCATCTTCGCGGCGGATACGGCCAAGTTCGGCCAGCCGGAAATCAAGCTGGGCGTCATGCCGGGTGCGGGCGGTACGCAGCGTCTGCCGCGCGCGGTGTCGAAGGCGAAGGCGATGGATATGTGCCTGACGGCCCGCTTCATGGATGCAGCCGAAGCGGAGCGTGCGGGGCTCGTGTCGCGTGTGCTGCCGGCCGCGACGCTTCTTGACGAGGCGATTGCCGCTGCGGCGACGATCGCCGAGTTTTCGCTGCCGGCGGTCATGATGGTCAAGGAGTCGGTGAACCGTGCGTACGAGACGACGCTGGCCGAGGGCGTTCACTTCGAGCGCCGGCTGTTCCATTCGCTGTTCGCGACCGAAGATCAGAAGGAGGGGATGGCGGCATTCGTTGAAAAGCGGAAGCCGGTGTTCAAGCACCGCTGATTGCGCTGCCCGAGGTAGGTGGCCCGGTGCCTGGCTGGTATCGGTTGTCGGTGTAATAACCCTCGGCCCGCCGAGCCCCAGCCCCCGTGCGCGCCAGCGCACGGGGGCCTTCTCAAAATATTTTCACAAAGGGCTTGCGCAGATGGGGGCGGGTGCTTAGAATCACGCCTCTTTCGCGCTAACGGAAACGCGGCGCGGGAGAGGGAAGCGAAGCTGGTGGTGTGCCGCAGTGTCGGGCACGCGGCTGGCCTAGAAGTTGAACCCCGCAGTCGCAACGATGTAGTGTAAAAAGTTGTTGACGAGCTGCGAAACACGGTTCATAATCTCGCTTCTCTGCTGCTGAAAACGCAGCGCTGCCGGGAAACACGAAGTTCCTCGCAGATTGCTCTTTAAAAATTAACAGCCGATAAGTGTGGGCGCTTGATGGAAGCGAGCTGATCTTCGGATCAGATAGCAAAAGTATCAAGAGTCTCACACTAAAGTAAGTCAGGTTTATGAAGTGATTCATATTCCTGTCAGCTTTGAGTGAGCGACCGGTTCTTAACCGAACCGAAAACAGTAACAGGTTTAAA
>NZ_QOBB01000067.1:0-32007 GCF_024704855.1 Burkholderia sp. HAN2018
CGATGCCCGAGCGCCGCGACGGCCAGCCCCGCGGACACCGCCGCGCCGATCGTCGCGACGCCGCCGCCGACGAACACCTCCGTCCAGCCGACCCCGGCCTGGTCGAGCGCGCCGATCGCCATGCGGCGCACGCTGCAGGGTTCGGCTTGCGTGGCCAGCCGCAGCGGTTGCGGCGGATGGTACTCGAAATCCGCCGCGGCCATCCAGCCGAACGACTCCGACAGGATGGTTTCGCCGTCGAGCCGCCGGCTGTCGTGCTGCAGCGCGACGGCCGCGTCGAGCTGGCCGCGGTCGAATGCATCGAGCACGTCGCGCGACGCGGCGACGCGGATCTCCAGCACGAGCGTCGGCTCCGCTTCGCTCATGCGCCGCAGCAGCATCGGGAGATCGGCGCCGACGACATGGTGGCTGACGCCGATCACCAGCCGCCGCCGGCCGGTGCCGAACGCGCCGATCGCACCGTGGTGGGCGGCCACCAGTTCGCGCGCCGGTTCCAGGAATGCGGTGCCGTCGGCCGACAGGCGAACCTGCCGGGGCGTGCGTTCCAGCAGGCGGCGGCCGAGGCCGCTTTCGAGCCGCTTGATCTTCAGGCTCACCGCGGACTGCGTCGTGTCCATCGCCTCGGCGGCCCGCGTGAAGCTCTTGAGGTCGGCGGTCAGCACGAACGCCTGCACGGCTTCGATGTCGAGCGTTTTCATCGCACTCTCATCCATTGAGAAATCGAATCATTGAAATATTCTGCCATCGTATTTTCAAATGATCCAAGGTCTTCTACGCTGTTCTCGAGCCATTCGGAATCTCCGTTTCCCTTCAGGAGTCGATCATGCTGACCGCGTACTACGTGCACCGCCTGCCGGCGGACTACGACCTCGACATCATCCGCCATCGCGTGCGCGAGCGCGGCAGGCTCTGGGACGACACGCCGGACCTGGTGTTCAAGGGGTTCCTGCTGCGCGAGGCGGGGCGCTACGGTGCGACGGAAAACGGCTATGCGTCGTTCTATCTGTGGCGTAACGAGCAGGCGTTCGCCGGGTTCGTCACGGGCGGCCGCTACCGGGTCGTGACGGACAGCTTCGGCCGCGCGCCGATCGACGTGCAGGTCGCGCTCGATGCGCGCAAGGGCAGTGCGTCGACGGGGCGCTTCGTTCGTCTGGAAGCCGTCGATATTCCGGCGGATGCCGACCTCGAGGCGACGCTGGCGCGGGAGGTGACGCGCAATCGCGAAGTGGCGGCGCGGCAGGGTGTGGTGGCGGCCGCGGTCAGTCTGGACTCGCTACGCTGGCGGCTGACGCGTGCCCTCGTCACCGAACACGAGCCGGACGGCGGCGGCGCAGGCACGGTGTATCAGGTGCTGCATCTGGCGAGGCCGTTGCTCGATACGCTGGAAGGGAGCGGAGCATGACGACGGGCGTCGCGTCGCGATCGCGGGCCGGGCCGTCGGGTGGGGCGAGCGGCCCGGCGTCCGTGCGATTGCCGGCCGGCCTCGTGGTCGCCGCGCATCTGGCCGGGATCGCGGCGGGGATCGCCGCGATTGCCGCGCTCGCGACGCTACTGGCGCTACTGTTCCGGTGAGGATCGCCGGTGCGGACGGCGGACGGCGGAAGACGGAAGACGGAAGACGGAAGACGGAAGACGGAAGACGGAAGAGCCGGGCACGACACGCGCGGCTCTTCCGCTGGGTGGGTGCCGCTCAGTGCCCCTGCAACCGGATATCCCGCGACGACGCGCCGACATACACGGTCCCGCCCGGCACGAACCGCCAGCCGTTACGCGACGTATCCCACACGCTCTGCATGCGCGGCGACACGGTCACGCGGACACGCCGCGCCTCGCCCGGATTCAGCCGGATCTTCTCCCAGCCGACCAGCCGCTTCGGCGGTTCGTCCTTGTACGGCACGCCGAGATAGACCTGCGGGATCTCCGCACCGGCAACGCGCCCGTCGTTGCGTACCGTGAACGCGACGCTCAGCGACCCGTCCCACTGCTTCGACACCGACAGCCCCGAATACGCGAAGTGCGTGTACGACAGCCCGTAGCCGAACTCGAACATCGGCTTGATGTTGCGCGCGTCATACCAGCGATAGCCCATGTTCAGCTTTTCCGCGTAGACCGGGTCGTTGTCGAACGTGCCGTTTTGCCCCCAGGCCGGCGAATCCTGATCGCGCGCGGGGAAGGTGACGGGCAGTTTGCCGGACGGATTGACCGCGCCGAACAGCACGTTCGCGATCGCCTTGCCGCCGGCTTCACCCGGATACCACGCCTCGACGATCGCCGACACGTTGTCCTTCCACGGCATCAGCACCGGATTGCCGCTCTGGACGACGACGATCGTATGCGGATTCGCGCGCGCGACGGCTTCGACGAGCGCGTCCTGGTTCGACGGGTTCGCGAGGCTCAGGCTCTGCAGGTCGCCGAAATCCTCGCCGGCCGGCTGGGCCACCACGACGATCGCGACGTCCGAGCGGCCCGCGAGCGCCGCGGCCTGGTCGATTTCCTGCTGCGTATACGCACGGAACGGCGACTGCTGGTCGCTGTTACCCGCATACGTGACCTGCGCGGCCGGCGCAAGCGCGCGGATGGCCGCGACGATCGGCACGTCGACCTTCAGCCACGGATTGCGCCACCAGCTGCACCCAGTCGACGCGCCGAACGTCAGGCCGCCGCAACCCGCGAACGACCCCGACACCGGGTCGCGCGTGTTGCCCGAGCCGCCGCCGGACAGCACGGCCGCGTCCGCATGGCCGCCGATCACGGCAATGCGCGACAGCGCCGATGCCGCCAGCGGCAACTGATTGCCGTCGTTCTTCAGCAGCACGATCGACTGCTCGGACGCGGCCTGCGCGAACCGGTTCGCGGCCGCGAAATCGATCGTGCCGCCGCCCGTGGCCGGATCGTCCATCACGCCGACGCGGATCATCACGGCGAGCTTGCGCCGCACCATGTCGTCGAGTCGTGCGGTCGACACCGAGCCGTTCGCGATCGCCTGCTTGACGGCCGTCGGCGTCAGGTACACGCTCGGCCCGACGTCTTCTTCCTCGTCGAGCCCGGCGTTGATCGCGGCGGCCGTGCTGTGCGTGGCGCCCCAGTCGGACTGCACCTGGCCCTGGAAGCCCCATTCGTTCTTCAGCACGTCGTTCAGCAGGTGAGGGTTTTCGCACGCGTATGCGCCGTTCAGCCGGTTGTAGCTGCACATCACGCTGCCGGGGCGACCGCGCTTCGCGGCGATCTCGAACGGCAGCAGGTAAAGCTCGCGCAGCGTGCGTTCGTCGATCTGCGTGTTGCCGCCCATCCGGCCGTGCTCCTGCTCGTTGCCCGCGTAGTGCTTGATCGTGGCGATGACCTTTTGCCGCTGCGTGGCGAGCGTGCGTTCGGCGAGCAGGTCGCCCGCGAGCAGCGGATCTTCGCCGAGATACTCGAACAGCCGGCCACCGCGCGGCTCGCGCGCGAGATTGGTGCCGCCGCCGAGGCCCATGCCGAATCCTTGCGCGCGCAACTGGATCGCGACCTGCTTGCCGTAGTCGTACGACAGCCGGCGATCCCAGCTCGCGGCGACGGCGATCGTCGCGGGGAACGTCGTGCTGGCCTGCGACGTGCTGCCGGAGCCGGTCGCCGAGTCGACCATGTTGAGATCGGGAATGCCGAGCCGCGGCACGCCCTGGATATAGCCGGCGCCGCCGCCCGGCACCTTGGACATTTCGTATTGCGAATGGATGAACTGGAGTTTCTCGTCGAGTGTCATCTTGCGCACGAGCAGGTCGGCGCGCCGTTGCGCGGCGGCCGACGCGAACGCATCGGTCGCATCGCCTTGTGCGTTGAAGTCGGCGTCGCCTGCGTAGGCGGTGGTGCAGAGGGTCGCTGCCAGCACGACGGCCGGCCAGAGTGTGTCCCGCATGTTGCTCTCCTGATCGTATTGCCGATTGTTCGGATGATGTCTGGAGCTGCGCTCGTCCGGTGGATTCGCACCGGACGCATTCGGCTGGCGATGCAGGGTGGTTGCGCGTCGGCATGCCAGGCCGGGCGGGGAATCGTTACGGCCGGTTGGGCTCGACCGGTCAACGCGGGCGGCGACGCGCAGGCCGCCCGGCACTGCCGAATCGGATGTAGCGATTCTCTGCAGCGACTAATGGTATGAATGTAGTTTGACTACAGCATCGGTGTTTCTACCGATATGTACGATCTTTATCGCGTAGTCGCGCAGGGTGGGTTGGAAAGGCGGTCATCGTTCCCGATGGTGGGGGTGTGGTCGGGTAAGAAGTACCTGTGTGCTGGTGCTATTGCGAGACTAGTTGTCCGGTTCGTTGCGTGCACATCTAACGGGATCGACATTGACATGTCATCGAATACGACGCGGTTGACCGGATGTTCGAAACGTACTTTTCATATGGCGATGGCGGTATCGCTCAATCACTTGGGTCATTTCACGCACTGTTTGCCGGTGAATCTGTTTATAGTCTTGCGCGGGTGCGTACGCTCGATCGAACTCGCACATCTCTTTTCGGTAATCAATATACCGGGCATCGAATCCGAAGGTGCGGCAGGAGTTGATTTCCGCTAAGTCCGACAATCACACGTGCAGGATCGATATGGCATTCCAGCTTCAGGATCGGGTTCAGGAAACGACCACTTCTACCGGTACGGGGGCACTGTCCCTGGCCGGTGCAATGACGGGATTCCGCGCATTTTCGTCCGTGTGCGCCAATGCCGATACTTTCTATTACGGGCTGCAAGCCGTCACGGGGGCCGGCGTTCCGAGCGGGAACTGGGAGATCGGAATCGGCACATACAACGCCAGCGGGAACACGCTAGCGCGTACCACCGTGCTGGCGTCGAGCAATGGCGGTGCGGTCGTGAATCTGGCTGCGGGTACCACACAGGTATGGATGGATTTACCTGCGGCGCTTCCGGCCAATTTGCCGGTTAGCGCCAAATATTTTGGTGCAAAGGGAAACACCCGGATCGTCAACGACGGCGTCACGACATCGGGATCAACATCGTTTTCGTCGGCCTCGGCGGTATTCACGGCGGCGGACGTCGGCAAGCGTATCGACATCGCGACAACGAACGCCAGTGGCGTTGCAACGCTGGTCGTTTCCACCACGATTGCGGCGTTCGTCAGCGCAACGCAGATCACGCTCGCGAAAGCGGCCAATGCGTCGGCGACCGGGGCGAACGTGGTCTACGGCACCGACGACGGCCCGGCCCTGACAGCCTGGCTGAATTACCTGATGACTATCTGGCCGGTCAAAGGCGACCTGCCTGCCGGGGTCTACTATTCGAGCCTCGTGCTTCCGCCGATCACCAAGCCGATAGCCGTGTTCGGGCATTCGGCGCGCACCTCGATCATTCAGTTCGGAGCCGGCGTCAGCGGCCAATGCCTGACGGTATTGAACGCGGGCTTCAACAACGAAGCGACGGATTTGCCGCAGACCGGAAACGTGTCATGGACGTCGAACATGGCCGTGCTCGCCGGGTGTGTCCTGCGCGACTTTACCCTTCAGGGCAATCGCGCGTGCGCATCACTGCAACATGGCCTGGTGTTGCAGGGCAACGTGGACTGGCTCGATGTCGCTCACGTGAACTGTCTGTATTTCCGCGGCGCCGGCGTGCTGTGGATGGACACCGGAAGCGGATCGACGCAAGCACGCGCCAACGTGCGCGAGATCAATCTGAACACGATGAAGATCAGGCACTGCGGCGACCTGTCGACGAATACGCCGAGTTTCGGGGTCTACCTTGACGACAGCCCGGCTGCCACTATGTCCGACTCGTCGAACCTGTTCAACCTGAACAATATCGACATCATCTTCAGCTATGGCACCGCGCTTGCCGTGCAGGATCGGCGCACGTCGAATACCGGCTTCCCGCTGTACGGAATTCAAGCGAGAAACATCGTGCTGCACGACCGGATGACGACGATGGGACTGAGCGGCGGCCGGATGTTTAGCGTCATCGGACAGGTCACAAACTGCCTTTTCGACATCAACGTCCCGCTGAGCGCACGTAATGATTACGCAGCGGAGATTCTGCCGAACCCGAATTTCAATGTTTATCCCACGGACAATGAATTTACCTTCGCATTCCCGAAGACGGTGAAGGGGGTGACGATCGGGAATATCGGCTACAACACGATCAGGTTCAGGAATTATTTCGGATGTGCCGAGGCGGTGTTCATTTCCACCGAGAGCCCGTACAACCTGCGAATCGATTGCGAGACCGACAGTGTGTTTCAGCAGGTCGCATCCGCCCTGATGCTGACGGGGACAGGCGCCGTCGCGATCCCGGGCTGGTCGTTCGGTACGACACCGAACCTGTCGATCTTCATGCCGGTCAACGCAGTCAACGGGACCGGCGATACGACGCTGGCGACCATTTTCGGCATCACGGGCACGATCACGCGTTCGGGAAGCGTCACGGCCGGGACCGACACCTATACGTTTACGCCGTCTTCATCCAGTACCGCGTACATTCCTGCCGGTGAATACTTCTCGAAGATCTGCGTCGACGCTTCGCAAGGCAACGGTGTCGCCGGGCGCTACAAATATATTCCGGAAGACCGCTACGGACGCGCTGTCAACAGCGCATGGGCCAGCGGGCGCCTGCTGCAAATGTGGCCGTGGCAATTTCACATCGAGAATGCAACCGGGCTCGTTCGTTACAGCTACGGCGTGCCGACGGCCGACAGCGCGGGTAACGCGATGGCGGTATGGTCCAACGGCTTCGTCGGCACAAGTTCGACGCCCGGGGTGACCGGTATCAGCAAACTGACGGCGAACTACGCGTCGCCCACGACGCTGACCAACCTGATCGGGGGCATCGACGGCCAGTCGGTGAAGATCGTTGCGACCAACGGCAATTGCACGATCGCGAACAACGCGAACATCCAGACGACAACCGGCGGCAATGTCGTCATGGCGAACGGCCAGGTCCTGACTTTTACGTTCGACGCAACACTGAACAAGTGGTGTGGCGGTTAGCAAGCCGCGGTCACGATCGCTTTTCAGGGTGTGGCACCATTTCCGTATGAAGTTTGGCGTTCGGTGGGGTTGCTCACATACGCGCCGGGCTGGACGGTGTCCAATCGTGTGTCGCCGCGGGAGCGGCCGCGCCGGAGCACGACCGTGACGGCAGGTAGCGCGGGGCGCTAGCTGACTGTATATCGTGCCGCTCACGCGAGGCCGCGGCGTATCCCCCGGATAAATGAAACAGCGTGCGTCACCGGACGGTGTCTTTCCGGTTCGCACGCTGGCTTGCCGAGGCCGACAAGCGGAATTACTTGGTGATGAGCGCGCCGGTCAAACCCGCACTGATTGCCGGCAGCAATAGATTCAGCACGCGGCTGGCCCGGACGAGCCCGGTATTGTCGACATAGACGATGTCCTTCGACGCCAGCGGGAACTGATTCGCCAGCAGCATCGAAACCGGTGACTTCATGTCGAGTCGATAGACTACGGGATCGCTGTCGTCGGCCTTGCGCAACACGAAAACCTGTTTGGCATTCGACGTCTGCTGGTTGAGTTGGCCGGCCTGTGCAAGTGCTTCGTTCAGCGTGAGCGAACCGTCACGTTGCGGCGGCACGGCCAGCGGCTTGTTGACTTCACCCATCACGTAGATCGGATTGTCTTCGCGCGCGCTCACATGCAGCAGGTCGCCCGGCTGCAGCATGATGGCGGCGGGGTTCTTGCCCGTTTGCATCATCCGCGCGACATTCACCGGATACGTCGTCCCATTGCGCGTGATCGTGACGCGACTCTGGTCCGCTGTCGGTGCAAAGCCACCGGCGCGATTGACTGCTTCGACCAAAGTCATCGGAATGTCGTTGATCGCCTGCGAACCGGGTGCTCGCACTTCACCGTCTACATACACCTGCTCGGCACGGAACGATGCCACGCGAACGGTAACTTGTGGCTTGATAAACACCTTCTTGAGTTCGGCAGTGACTTCCCGCTGGATCTGCACCGCGTTTTTTCCGGCGGCGTGGATCGGTCGCGTCATGTATGGAAACTGCACGTTGCCGTCGCTATCGATGACGAAACCGGGCGCCGCGTCCGAGGACGTCGTGTTCGGCGTCGGCTGGCCGGCAGCGGTGGCGAATTCCGGGTGATCCCATACCGTGATTTGCAACACGTCTCCCGGACCGAGCCTGTAGCCGCTTGGCCTGCCGAGCAGATTGTCGGGAATGGGCGACGCGGTGCGGTTCTTCTGCTCCGCGCGAATGAGCGTGATCAGCGTCAGATCGATCTGCTTGACCGGCACCTTCATGTCGCTGGTCACGTCACCGTTGTCGTCAGTCGTGACCGGCAATGCAGGGGACGACGCCATGTGCTGTCCGGGCGCATATGCACAAGCGGAAAGCATGGCGGAAATCGCCAGGCAAAGCGCCGCGCGCGTTCGGCGCCCTGTCGGGTCGTTCTTGTTCGGCACCGATGTGCCGAATCGTTCGTGGCTGCTCATGTCGTCATTCAGCATGGTTAAACAAAAAGCCCTGTCATCGATACATTGACGTATTGCGACGAAGACGTTTTTCGGCAGGTGACGGGGGCTCATGAACCTGAGTTCGACCGAAGACCCCACTTGTTTCCTCGCTCGCTTGCCGTTCCAGTCGACCGACTATCAAACGCCTCGACCTCATCGCATGCTGCCGGGCGTACCGGCCGATCCGGGATGGGTTCCCGCATGGGCCATGTTGGACGAACCACAGAAAAAGGATGTGCGTTAGTTCACCCAGCCGTGGATAGCAGGCCGGATTGGTCGCTCGCGAGCAGTCGTTGATTCGTCATTTATTTGTGCGGTTGGGGTAGGTCGAAAACAGGGGGGGAACATTGCGGTCGGGCGCGTTCAAGTAGGCTGGGCCACATTTCTCGAATCGACCCCCGACGTGGCGCGAGAGGGTCGGCGACCCGGTGATTCGCTTACTCGGGGCCGCTTAATGTAAGGCATCGCACTCAGAAAACCGCGCATTTATCGCATAGTGATCCGGACCAGCAAGGTCACTTGTTTTCTGTTCAACGAATTCGACGGTGCGTTCTCGCGTGCAGGTGGTCGGACTCAGGACAAGTGCCTCGCGTGATGTGCCGAAAAGAGTGGCCCGGAGCGAGTGGCGGGACATGCGTGATCAAACAGCATGCACGGCGACAGTGAGCCCGTCAGGACGGCAATTTGGGAGCGTATGCATGACATTGGATAGGCCTTCATCGAAGCGATCTCGAGACGGATCGGGAAGTATTTCTCGAAACGGGGTTGACTTCACGCTGGTCCAGCTGCTGGAAAACGTGTTTGATCACTGGCGCGTTTTCCTGGCTGTTTTCCTGGGGTGTTTGCTGTTGGCGATCGTGTATGCCGTTGCGGCAACACCGATGTACTCCGTGGACACGTTGATACAGGTCGAGGAAAACAAGCACAGCGCGCTGGGTTCGCTCTCCGAAATTTCAAACGCGCTGGATATCCAGAACTCGGCCGTCGTCGGCGAGATCGATATCGCTCGCTCGCGCGCGGTTGTCACCCAGGCAATCGACGCTACCGTCGCGCAGGTAGATGTGTCGGTCAGGAATACGATTCCGCTCGTCGGCGGTTTACTCGGTTCGATCTTGTCGAAGGATCGCAATGGCCTCGTCGAGCCATTGTTAAATACGCCGTTTTGGGCGTGGGGCGGCGAGCGGATCGAATTCACGAAATTTGACGTTCCCGATGCGCAGATCGGCAAGAAACTGGAACTCGACTATCTCGAGGGTAATCGCTTCCTGTTGAAGAATAGCAATGGTCAAGAGGTGTTGGCGGGCCAAGTGGGCCAACCAACCGAGGCAAACGGGTATCGGGTGGAGGTATCGCGGATCGTGGCACGCGCCGGTACGGAATTTCGCGTGCGCCGCGTCGCCACGCCGGTGCGACTCGAGGCTGTCCTGAAGAAACTGAACGGGGCCGAAACGAAACGTCAGTCGGGCATCATGCAGCTGAGTTTCGAGGACCCTGACCCCGTGTATGCCGCGCGGTTGCTCAATGCCATTGCTGCCGCCTATCTGGACGCCAAGACAAAGCGGCGCTCGGAGGATGCCGAGCACAGTCTTGCGTTTCTCGACACGCAATTGCCGGTGGTCAAGAAGCGACTGGAGCAGGCTGAGCATGCGTTGAACGAGTTTCGCAATGCACAGGGATCGATCGATGCGCAAGGCGATGTGCAACTGCTGATCGACCAGTTGGCGCTCGTAGAAAAGTCGCGGCTCGAAGCCAAGCTCGAGTACCAGGATCTGGCGTCGAAATATGTCGCCGGACAACCTCAGCTTACTGCGGTAGCCAGCAAGCTGAAAACGCTGGATCAGCAGTCGGCGGAATTGAAAAGCAAGGTCGCGCGCTTGCCGTCGCAGCAGCAGACCTACTTGCGCCTATCGCGCGACGTCGAGGTAAACAATCAACTCTATATCGGCTTGATGAACAACGCGCAGCAGCTGCAAATTGCAAAAGCTGGCACCGTCGGTAACGCGTCCGTTATCGACAAGGCTGATGTCACCGACAAACCGGTTCAGCCGAAACGCTTGCTCGTCATCGTGCTGGGTGCTGCGATCGGTTTGATACTGGGCGTTGCTTCGGCACAAGGCTGTGCGTTGTTTTTCCAAAACGCCCGGAATCCGGAGCATTTAGAGGAGGTGGCCGGCGTCCCTGTGCTGGGTATTGTCCCGACCTCGTTACATCAGGTCGAGGCCGACCTGAACGACAGATCGGCGTTTATAGCGGCAAGGGAGTATCCCGATACGCCGCTGGCCGAAGCGTTGGACGATCTGGCGCTGTTGTTGCGTTACGCGACGACTGCTACGCAGGGTAAATCAAGGATCGTTCTGGTCACGTCTCCCGAGCCGGGTCAGGGCAGGTCGATGATCTCAGCCAATCTTGCGCATTTGTTCTCGCAAAGCGGTCTCAAAACACTGCTGGTGCGTGCCGATGCAGACGAATCGGGCGCTGATCGATACGTGTCCACGAAATACCCGGCAGGGATGTTGGATGTGTTGACTGGCTCGCGGGACCTCGGGAAGGCGATCTACCACGTCCGGGAAAATTTCGATGTACTGCCTGCAGGAAAACGTGTCGAGCCGTCGCGGCACCTGTTCGAAATGGAACGGCTCGATCCTCTGATCACCGCATTGCGACGCGAATACGACGCGGTCGTCGTGGATGCGCCAGTGGCGCGCCCGGTCGCGAAGGTCGCGATGTTGTCGAGGCTGGCGGACGTTACGCTGATGGTGGCGCGGCAAGGTTCGGTCAGCTACGCCGGCGTGGCGGATGTGATCCGGAATTTGAACCGGGTTGGCGTGAAAGTGGATGGGCTGGTATTCAACGGCTTTCAGCCTTCACCGTTGCGTCGGCGCCATTACGCGAACATCGAGCCGCATACGAAAGAAGCCAAGTCGCGAAACGCTCCAGGCGACGTCGTACCCGTTGCATTTCTGTTCAGGGCGTGGGAGCGGGTAAGAAAGGGACTGCTGAGAAACGTTGCCTGATATCGCATGCACCAGTCAATTCGCTGGTTCATGGCTGGATCGAGCGAGTTCATGGCTGGATCGAGCGAGGGAGCCGGCAGTGCGCTTGCGGAAGGGGGGCGATCTTGCAGCGGGCAGGGCGCGTGCGGCTAGAACGGTGCGTCACCGGTGGAACGAATTTCAGGTTGCAGCATGATAGACAAAACTGCGCGAACAATACAAATCAACGGGGGGCCGATATCCGCAACCGGGGTGACGATATCGACGTTATTCGCGCTTGCGTTTTTGATCAATGCGATGATGCCGGCGCTCGGCGTGACGGAGTCGAGCGCCACGTGCACGTTGTTGCTGGCAACATCGGGACTTGTCGTCCTGGTCAAGTATCGTCCGGTGTTTGCAGTGTCGGTGCTCTATGTACTCGCGATCGGGCTGACTGCATTCCTTGCCGGTGTCGGACTGGAGAACGGTGGATACCTGAGGGAAACCGACATCTCGGGTGAGGCGACCGGCGCTTTCAGCCGGCTTCTTTCGTTCTATCTGATTTTTGTCTTATGTGCGCTCGTCGCATTCGACAGGTTCCTTGATGAGCGCCCGTCGTACAAGCCGATCAGGGCGCGGATTGCGTTGCAACCAATCAGTATGACGATGGGGTTTGCACTTGCGGCCGCGATCATCGTGACCGGTGTGCTGGCGGGGCTGACGTCGGGATTCTCGTTGTTTACCGGCATCAATAGGTATGCGTTGCGCAATGATGCGTCGAACGGCGCGATGTTCAATCTTTTCCTGAACAATCAAACCTTCATGGGTTTTTTGTTGGGCACCATTGCCACCAGTTCCAATAAACGCATCCGGTGGTTGGCGATCCTTACGATGGCGATCGACCTGGGCCTCAATGTGCTGCATGGCGAGCAATTCATGGCGGTGCTGCATATCGGCCTGTGTTCGCTGGCGCCGTTCATCGCGATTCATGCGATGAACGGTAAGCCGGTTGTCCGCTATCTGGGTATAGGTGCCGGGCTGGCGCTCTTGCTCGGCACCGTTTCCATCGTTTACGCCTACCGGGGGCAGGGGCTGGAAGTTGCGGATGTGATCTCGTCGCGCTTTCTGCTGCAGGGGCAGCCGTGGTACGTGGTGGACGGTGATGCGCGGATGTTCACGGCACCGGCACTCGGCGGCGCGGCTGCTTTTTGGCGTTTCGTGAACTCTCTCGCTTCCTGGACGATGCCGACCTTTTTCGACGATTCCGAACCGAGTGGTTTGCGCGACTTGATGATCTCGTATATGGAGCCACAACTCCTCAAGGCCTACATCTTCGACGACGTCACGTTCACGATGGGAAACATGGCGGTACCCGTGTATTGGTTCGGCTATGTCGGGGGGGCAATTTTCGTCGCGATGACCGGCGTCGTATATGGTGCGCTGGCCGCGTTACAGATCCTGGTCACGATGCGTGGCGGGGTCGTGATGCTGTGGCTGATGGCGAAGGTCTTCTCGTATGCGACCTTCGCCGTTCAGCAGGGCGATTACTGGATGATGTTCGGCTCGCGCACGGCATTTTATGCGTTGGCCGCACTGGTTTGGTGGTACGTGATCGACAGGAGGCGTTCCGGCTCGAGTTGAATGCGGCATTCGCTTGGGCCGTTGCACCGAACGGTGCGATCTCGACGACCGGAATCATTTGGGCTGACGCCGCAGGCATGGGTGTCGCGTTGCGATCGAGATACTTGGGTTTTCACTATTTCAGCCATGTCCCACTCGAACGATTCGAAGCGCTTTCACCATGTCGATGCGATGCGCGCGGTTGCCGTGATACTCGTCATATGGACACACTATGCCGAGCGATTTGCTCCGCTGGCAGGATCGCAATACATGCTCGACACGCTTCAACGCTCCATGAATTTCGGGCGTGTGGGTGTGGTCGTGTTTTTCGCGATCAGCGGCATGCTGATTCCCTCCAGCCTGCACGGAGAGATTGGTGCGGGAACGAAGCGGTTCCTCGTTCGAAGGTTCTTCCGGTTATACCCGGCATACTGGTTGGCGCTTCCTTTGGGATATTTTGTTCATTGGTATCTGTTTGATAAAAAAATGGATATCGATGGGATCGTGGCAAACGTGACCATGATGCCCGCCGCATTCGGAGAAAGCCTGATCTTGCCGCATGGCTGGACGCTCGAGACGGAATTGTATTTTTACGGGCTCTGCCTAATCTTGTTCTGGGGCGGCGTACTTCACCGGATGTTCTGCCTATGTGTTGTCAGCATCGGATTGACCGGGCTGTTCGTGACGATCGTCGAGTTGAAACTCGCCCCGGCCGGTATGCCCAGCGAATACAAGACCATGCCGTACCATCTCGGTATCATGTTTTGGGGTGCCTGCTTTCGGCAGGCATACGACACGCCTCTCAAATTGCTGCGCGTTCGATGGCCAGGGCATGGTGCACCGGGTCGAATGGCGCTCACTTACCGGTCGGCGGTAGGTTGCCTGACGGCGGTGATTGCAAGTGTCGCGCTGATGGGGGCGCTCAGCGATTGGCGACATAACAACATGGAACACTTTCCGACTTCGCTTGCTTACTTCATCGGCATCGCGATATTCGTCGCATTGGCGACTGTTCTGAAGCTCCGCATTCGCCTGCTTTCATGGCTGGGCGAGATCAGTTACTCGATCTATTTGCTGCATAGCCTCCCGTTGTTTGCAATGTTCTGGTTGTGCCAGCGTTTCCACGTCACCGGATGGCCGCTTGGTCTCTACATGATCGTACCGGTCCTGCCTTTGATTCCATTGTCATGGGCCGGCTATCGTTTGTGCGAGGCTCCGTTCGTGGAGTTTGCGCGTACGCTCACCGCGCGGCGCAGCAGTAGTCTGTTTGCCTCTGGCGACGCTGACGGCTGATCCGTACGGATCGGTCCGGGTGACATTCGGGCCGATTGAAAAAGAGAAACGCGGATGGTCCTCGGGATCGAGAAGCGGACGCCCGATATCTTCCGGGGGATGCTGGATTGCGGCATGAAACGGATATCGGTCGGCACCGCACGATTGAAGTCCATATAGAGGATTTCGTTAGAGTTTATTAAAACAAGGATAAGACCATGACACCTGTCCAGTTTGATGGATGCGTCGGCTGGCTTCACGAGGGCAATCGAACACACGGCATCGTCATCTGCGAGCCGCTCGGTCACGAAGCACTTTGGCTTCACAAGCTCGTGCGTTCACTCGCCGAGCATCTTTCTGACCGTGGCTTCCCGGTGCTGCGCTTTCATTATCCGGCGAGTGGCGATTCGCTAGGCGACGAAAGCGATCCTGATCGCTTCGGGAAAATGCTCGGGAGCGTTCAGTCCGCGGTCCAGGCATTGCGAGAGCGCATCACGGTGGACCATCTGACGCTCGTCGGGGTACGTGCCGGCGCGGCAGTGGCGCTCCTCGCCGCGGACGGCATCCCCGGGCTAACCCGTTTCATCGCGCTCGCGCCCGTCGTGCGCGGTCGCGGCTACCTGCGCGAGCTCTCTGTCGTCGCGCAACACTGGCTCGACAATGCCCCGCCGACCGTGAGATGCGCGGTTCGCGACGAGAAACCCCTGAACATACTCGGACACCTGTACCCAGATGATCTGGTCGAGGCGCTGCGGCGTATCGACCTGCGCCAGATTGCCGGTCAATTGGGCACATTGCCGGCGCGCGCATTGCTGGTCGATGCACCGTACGGCGACAGCGCGACGCTTTCGGACGCGTTGCAGGCGCGGGGTGTCGAGGTAAAGGTTCATGCATGCACCGACTGGGCGGACGCAATGCGAGAGCCGCTCTGGTCGCGGCTTCCGGAGGCATTGCTCGACACGGTTGCGGACTGGCTCGACGACGATCCGGATCCGATCGTTCGCGCGTGCGCGCAATGCACCGACGCCGGCGTGGTACTGAAGGGAAAAGAAAGTATCGAACGAATCGTTCGCGTGGGTCCGCAGCAGATGGTCGGGGTGCTGTGCGAGCCGGCCGAAGGCATCATGCGTGCCGCCGCACCCACTCTCCTGATAACGAATACGGCCGCCAATCCACGCATCGCGGATGGACGCCTCGCGGTTCGACTCGCCCGGTCGCTTGCCGCGCAGGGTATCTGCAGTCTGCGGATTGATGCCAGCGGAATCGGTGACAGTGGCGCGCGCGCACGTGACAATCAGCAGGACATCCCGTATTCGGATCAGGTAATCACCGATATGGTTTCAGCTGCAGACTGGCTGAAAGAGCACGGGCATTACAAGGTTGTTTCGTTCGGGATTTGCTCCGGTGCGTATACGTCGCTTCATGCCGCGTCGAACGGCCAGTTTGCCGGCGCGATCGCAGTCAATCTCCAGGTCTTCGTGTGGCCGCGCGGAGAGACGCTCACGAATGTGATCAAGAATCAGACGAATTCGATGCGAGGCTATCTAGCGTCGCTGCGCAGCGCTGGAAAGTGGCGCCGTCTGCTGCGCAGTGGTCGTGATTTGCGTCCGGTACTGCGCGGATTGTCGCGCTTCCTCGTCGATTTCATGTCGGTGCCGATCATGCGTATCGCAGAGCGGGTCGGGAGATACCCCGGCAAGGATACGCCGCGAGGATTGCTGCGCGACATGTCGGCGCGTGGCATTCGCACCCATCTTGTCTACGGCATGCTCGATCCGGGCGTCGATACACTGGTACGGCATTTCGGTCCCGCGTCGCGAGCGTTCGCTCATTTGCCGAACATATCGGTCGATCTGCAGGAATCCGTCGATCATTCATTGCACGGCACCGCCGCCGCGCAATATGTCATCGATAGGTGTACTGCACTGCTTGCATGTTGGCGGGCGCCGGTGGAGCTAGCGGTGCCGGAGAAAACGAAACACGCGACTGTGTCGCACTCGCGCAAACGGCACACCGAGTCGACGCTCTAGTTGTGAAGCTTCAATGGGTTGTATCGATGGTTCGTCCGGACTGAGTCCGGGAGACTGGAAGTCGCCAAACATCCAACCTTCCGGGAAGCCAGCCGGATGAACACCCATAAGAATGCCCGACTCACCTTTGCCCGCCGACTTGAGATGGTTCACGAGATCACCGAATTCGGTTTGAGTGTGCCGCAGGCGGCAGCCGACCGCGGCGTGACGGCGCCGACTGTACGCAAATGGCTGGGACGCTACCTGGCAGGCGGTGCGGCTGCACTGGCCGACGCATCTTCTCGACCAACTCGTGCGCCCCGCGCGATTGCGCCGGACACGGCTCTGCTGATCGTTGAGTTGCGCCAGCAGCGCTTGTTGCAGCGTCAGATCGCACGCCAGGTCGGTGTATCTGCGTCGACTGTCAGTCGAGTCTTGGTACGTGCTGGATTGTCTCGTTTGACCGATCTGCAGCGGCGCGAGCCGATCCAGCGATACGAGCATGAGGCTCCGGGGGATTTTCTGCACATCGATACCAAGAAGCTCGGCCGCATCGCACGCCCCAGCGATCGCGTCACGGGCGATCGGCGCAATTCGGTGGATGGCATCGGCTGGGAGTATCTGTTTGTGGCCGTAAATGACCACGCTCGTATTGCCTTCACGGCGATGCATCCGGACGAGAAGCAGGCCAGTGCCGTGCAGTTCTTGCGTGACGCCGTGGCTTGGTATGCAGCACTCGGCGTGCGTGTGCGCTGGCTGTTGACCGACAACGGTTCGGCGTTCCGTTCACGCGAATTCGCTCGCGCCTGTCAGGAATTGGGTATCCGGCACAAATTTACACGGGCGTATCGTCCGCAGACCAACGGCAAGGCTGAGCAGTTCATCCAATCGGCCTTGCGCGAGTGGGCATACGCCTGGACATACCAAAGCTCCGCCCACCGCAGCGATGCCTTCGCAAGCTGGCCGCATCACCACAACCGGCATCGTGCCCACAGCGCCATCGGCGGAATTGCGCCGATGGCCAGACTGCCCGCGTCGAGAAACAACCTCTTGACGCTTCGCAGCTAGGCCGCAGCCTTATCGTTGTCGGTGGGGCGGGCAGCGTTATGTCGCCGCCGCTATCGCGGTATTCGTTTCGAGCGTTGCGAGGAACGTTCGCGGGCACACCGGGAAGGTATGGCGAAACCGGCTCTGAGTGACCATGCGAACAGATTCGTCATTCTCGGTACGTTATCGTTGCGACGTAGTGTGTCACGGGGCCACTTGCCGGACGTACCTGGCGCAGTGATTCCGCTCAGGAATATCCATGAAACGAAATTGCCACGACTGCCGGAAATTGCGCAAAATTTACTGCTTGCAAGCGGCCTGCGACACCGTGCAGATCTCGACGCGACGCGAAGACGATGACGATGCGTCTAGCTTCCGGCATCACGTATGTCGAGGTCCTGCGTGATGCGCGTGCTGGTCATCAACGACTTCGTTCGAAGGGGAGGGGCGGAGGAGGTGTACCGAATGTCCGTTGACGTGCTGCGCGCGCGCACCGACGTGACGGTCGAAACCTTCGACGAGCATGCGCTGCCCGCGGTCGAAAATATTCGGCGCGCTCGTGTATGGTCGCGCGCGACTGCGCGTGCGCTCGTCGCGCAGCTCGATCGGTTTCGGCCACAACGCATTCTGGTACACAATTATCACAATCTGCTGTCGAGCGCGATCTTGCCCGTGCTTGCCCGCTACAAGCGGCGCTCGGGGTGCAGTTTGTACCTGACTGCGCACGATTACCATCTCGTGTTCTACAATCCGAGCCTGCAGATTTATTCCCGCGGGCAGACGAAACCATTGTCGCTGGACCAGCTGCACAGTGCCCGGCGCATCGTCTCTGTCGCCAGTCCGCACGGAATTTTCCACGACGTCGTTAAGAAGTTGCATTGGCACACGGTCAATGCACTTTTCGACCCGCTTGGCCTGTTCGATGAAATCCTCTGCCCAAGCCCGTTCATGCGCGACCTGATCGGGCGATTCGGGCGGACCCGTGTCACGCTTCTATCGAATCCGATCGATTCGGCATTGGTTCCGCGCGCGCCGAAACCTGCGCAGCGCGCTCGCCTGGATCTTGCGTTCGTCGGCCGTATTGAAGCGGACAAGGGACTGGCTCAGTTTCTCGCGCTTATGGCCGATTCCGCCGGCGAAGCGATCGAATCGCTTACCGTTTATGGTGACGGATCGGAGCGCGGTCCTCTGGAGGAACGCCACGCGGACCTCGTCAAAGCCGGAAGGTTGCGTTTTGCCGGCCGTCTCGATCACGCCGCGCTTTTCGCCGAACTGCCTACGCACGACGCGCTTGTGCTTCCATCGATCTGGGTGGAAAACGCCCCCCTCGTGATAGTCGAGGCCGCGGTGCTCGGCCTGCCGGTGCTCGTGAACGACATCGGCAGTCTGTCGACATTCGGCGACGAAATCGGCAACAAGATCCTCTATCGAAACTTCCCCGAAGATTTCTCCCGCGCAATCGACGCGCTACGCACGCACCTCGCCGACGAAAATCGTCACTACGACTGGTCACGTTACTCGATCGATTGCTACGCATCGTCGCTGTATGCCGCGCTCGGTATTGACGAGCCCGTACCGCGCACGCGTGCCTGCTGACAGTCGATGCACTACCCATTTTCACTTCAGAAAGCACGATGACCGCCGTTCGAAAAAACTTCGCCATGTTGTTCGCGTTGCAGATCTCGACGTATGTCGTGCCGCTCGTCACGCTACCGCTCTTGACCCGTGTGCTGGGCCCTCAACAGTACGGAAGGCTGGCGTTCGTGCTCGCGGTGACAACGTATTTCATCAATCTGGTGAATTACAGCTTCGACCTGACGGCGACGCCGCGCGTCGCGCTCGCGCGTGACAAGATCGAGCGGTCCAGAATTTTCTGGACGACCATCAGCGCCCAGTGGCTGATAACCGTCGCGGGCTTCGCGGTACTCGTCGCGATGACGTCGTTGATTCCGTACTTCGAAGCGGAGCGCACGGCGCTGCTGATCGAATTCGGGATGGCAATAGGCGCCGCGCTCACGCCAGGCTGGTACTTTCAGGGTATTCAGAAGCTGAGCGTGTTCAGCATGACGGTGGTCGGGTATCGAGCACTGAGCGTCGGCGCTTTCTTCCTGTGGGTTCACACGCCGGACGATATTCTTCATGCGGTCGCCATTAATGCAGCCGTGCCGTTGCTCTGCGGTTTCACCTCGCTTGCTTACCTGTTCTTTTGTCAAGAGATCGCGCGTGTCCGCGTGCGGTTCGCGGATATTGTCGATGCATTGAAAGGCGGCACGCAGGTCTTCCTCGCATCGACTTCAATCTCGTTCTACGCCTCGACCAATACCGTCCTGCTGAGTATCGTTTCCGGTCACGTGGCCGCAGGCTATTTTGCCGCGGGCGACAAGCTGATCCGGGCCGCTGTCGGCATGTTGCAGCCGCTGAGGGCAACCACTTACCCTCATATCACCTATCTGATGCATAACGCACGTGACGAGGCGTTCGCGTTCCTTCGCAAGCTGATTGTCGTGCAGGGTGCGCTAGTGCTCGCAATGTCGGCGGTGATCTACGAGTTCGCGCCGCTCGCGGTCCGGATCCTGTACGGAGACACGTTCGGGCCGACAGTCGGCGTGCTGCGTTGTCTTGCGCTGGTGCCGTTCATGGCATGCATGACCGATCTATTCGGAATCCAGACGATGCTGCCGCTCGGCATGAAGCGCGTTTTCAGTACCATCCTGATCTCGTCCGGCTTGCTGAACGTCACGATACTGCCGCCGCTTGCCTCGCTATTCGCGGAGCGTGGCGCGGCGATCGCGGTGTTGATGGTCGAAACGATCGTGACCGTCGTACTCATGTACGTGCTCTTCCGTGAACGGGTTGGCCTGATCAACATACCGGCAAGATCGAGGTGATGCGGCTCGTGACGGAACAGGTTGGTCTGCGGCGACGACGGTTCGTTTTCCTCTACCGAGAGCACGAAGGGCTGCTCGCGCCATGATCGCAAGTATGGGCAAGGATCGGATGCTGCGTCACTGGTGATTCAGCCGCGTGACATACGCGAATCAGGTTTCCGGTCGAGTATTTGCTAGTCGAATCGGGGGCTTGGTCATGAACTTCTTTGCCTCGGCGCGCAAATGCCGACCCTTTCCATGATTCCAGGGCTTGGTGACGGCGCGAGTCTTGGTTGAGAAGACCGTCAGAGTGAGCACGCCGGATCATGCCGGTGCGAATCCTCCGTCGAAGCGACGGCTTGCTTCGATCGCCTACAGCCCTTCGAATATTTCCGTCATCATTTTTGCGCTTTTGCTCCAGCAGTATTTTTCCGCGTGGAGATTTCCCTTCCGTCTGAGCTCGGCTCTGAGTGCGTCGGAACCCAGCACGCGCCGCAATTTTTCCGCAATGTCGTCCTGCGAATACGGATCGCAGTACAGCGCCGCATCGGCGCAGACTTCCGGCAGCGCCGCGGCTTTTCCGACGATCGTCGGGCAACCATAGCGCATCGCTTCAAGAGGAGGGATGCCGAAACCTTCGTAGATGGATGGATAAAGGAAGCATGCCGCATTTTGGTACAGCGCTTTCAGTTGCTCGTCGCTGATATAGCCGACGAACTTGATGTTCGGTTCTGCCGCCAAGACATGATCCTGGTTTCCGAACACGGTGGTGTTTCTCATCCCGACGATGACGAGGTCGACCGACGGATCGTCGATCTGCCGAAATGCCGCGATGAGCCGGCCAAAGTTCTTGGTGGGATTCATGCTGCTGACCGCGAGCACGAACCGGTTCGGCGTCAGCGAGTGCGCGTCGAGCACGCTCGTGTCGGGCTTCAGCGAGTCGAGGTGATCCGCACCAAGCGGAACGACGCTGATTTTCTCGGTCGAGATGCCACAGTGGTAGGCGAGGCGGTCCCGTGAAAAATAGGAGTTGGTCAGCACGCAAGCGGAGGTTCGCGCCAGGATCCAGAACATGATTCGGTACCACACCCGAAACGAACGCGAAAAGTGGGCGGGCGTGTCGAATACCGCCGCATCGTGCATGTAGATGATCTGGTTGCGGATGAAAATGGACGCGGAATTGCCGAGATTGACGAGCCGACCGGGACGGGCGAAAAACGGGAGCACCAGTTGCTCCCACACGGCACCCTTGTAAAAACCGACCTTGACGGTCCGCGCGCCGTTCACCTCTACGCCGGGCTGTGGAGGCATAAGGAGGGTCACCGGTTCTTGAGGCTGAAACTTGATGAGCGCGGCGATCAGCTCGCGTGCGACCCGTTGTACGCCGGTCGTCTTCTGCGTGGTGAATCGACCGTTGTACACGAGATGTTTCGACTTTTTGAAGGCGGTCATGTCAATCATTGGACATTGAACTCAGAATCGGGCTTTGACGTGGTCGAGGGCAACCGGCTTGAAGTCGCGAGTGCCGGCGTGAGAATCGACCGCGTCCAGGCCATAAAGCATGTGCCACTGCCGGAAGACCGTGTTCATCGAAAACCTTTGAACCGCTCTCGTGCGCGCTGCCGCACCCATTTTTTCGCGAAGTTGCCGGTCGTCCCGCAGCTTGGTCAGATACACGGCCATCTCGTCGACGCTCGATGCGATATATCCGGTTACGCCGTGAATCACCACGTCGCGATTACCGACGACGTCCGTCACCACGGCCGGTATGCCCGCAACCTGGGCTTCGATCAATGCGACCGGCATGCCTTCCCAGCGGGAGGTCTGGACATAGATGTCCAGACCCGACGTGAGTGCCAGCGCGTGTGCGCGAGTCACCCAGCCGCTGCAGATGACGGCCGTGCTCTGGCGTGGATCCGGAATCTCGTCGGCGTCGCCGCCGATCCACAGGAAGTCGACGTCAGCCCGCTGCAGTTTGGTGGCCAGCTCGACGAATGCGTGATGGTTCTTCTGGAACGATGCCCGACCGCTCATTCCAACCACTGTCTTGCCATCGTCTCGTGCTCGGCGGGGCAGGATCTCGGCGACATCGACGCCGTTTTCCACGAGAACTGCCGATTTCGCATGGACTTTTTCCTTGATCTCACCGAGCTCGCTGCCGGAGCACGCGACAATGGTTCCGCCGATATGAGCCGCGATGCGTTCGAAGTTCAGATAGGCAAACTGCTTCATGCGGGAAATATCGAAGCGCAGGAATGAAAGGCCGTGAGGGGAATAGAGGACCGTCGCATTGGGCGCGGCAATTCTCGACGCGAGACGCCCGAGTACGCCTGCCTTCGACGAATGCAGATGAATCGCGGCCGGCTTGCAGTCGCGAAGAATCCTGGCCAGCGCGCGCACGCTCAAAAGATCCTGCCTGATGCTGACCTCGCGTGCCATGTCGACGTAGATCAGCTTCACGTCAGGCCGGAACAACGTTGAAAAATCGGCCGGCGTTTCGGGGCGAATCGAGTGCAGTACCGTCACATCGACGCCGGCTGCCGCGGCGTGATTGGCTAGCAGGGTCACCATCGAAAGCACGCCGCCACCAAACGCCTCGGCAATATGAACGATCTTCTTTGTGGTCATCTTTCGGCCTGTCGGTTCGATCGCGTTTTTCATCGATTGCCGTGAAAGTGGTTGGACGGCGGATTGTCAAATAGCCGGCGGGTCGCGCATACGCGACATCCGGATCAGTGAAATATGGATTCCTAATTCATGAATTCATGAAAATTGCGCGCATTGAATCCATCATGTTGGGATTGAGGTGGATGATCCGTTGGCGTCGACGGTAGAGTCGACGAGGGCAGGCCTCGGGTCACCGTCCCTCGAAATCACGCAACCGCAAGCGCCTGTCGTGGTGCGCGTTTGACGATGAGGGCATTGTGCAGCGCATGCGCGACGCGCTGGGTGCGATGGCTTACCGACGAAGGAATTAATCGATCGCCGCCTGGGTTGACGACATTCACCGAGCGGTTCGTCGTTGTGAGATTCGCGCTATGTCCGCGTAACGATTCGTGGAATGTCGCGGCATCAGAAGAGATGGGGCTGCATATCTAGGTGTGCTGGCGCACCGAGGTCTAGCAGGATCAAATGGTCCAATGGAAGGCATTACCTCGTCCGTTTCGACGAAATCGCCGATCTGCCCGGCGGTCAACGAGTGGCAAGGATGTAGCTTGTTGTCGTCGCCGCAGAAGCAATCGATTTCGCGGCAGCGGGCGTGAACCACGTCGGCCGCGGCAGCGGGTATTCGAGCGCACGGGGCAGCCCCCGTGCATCAGATTTTTCCAGGGAACCGATTCGATATGCATGGTTCACGATGCCAGTCTCGCGCGTACGCCGTGATCGCCGGCATCCTGATGGCTGGCGGATCGATGTGGCCCGGGATCGTCGTGGCGGCATCCGACGTGTCGGCCTCAGGTGCGCTGCATGCGAACGTACCGGATGCATACGTTTATCCCGCCCCCGGCCGAGCAGATCAGGCGGATGAGTTGCAACGCGTGCTGGACGGGTTGCGTCCGGGGCAGCGACTGGTGTTCGCGCCAGGGCGGTATGTGATCGGTCGTTCACTGATCGTGCGGCGGCCGAATGTCGTGCTGTCGGGTTACGGCGCAACGCTGATGGCAACCCGCCCGGGTGACCAGACGGTCGAGATACGGGGCGACGGTACGACGCTTATCGGATTTCGGCTCAGGGGAACCGGCACGACGCGCCTGGCGACGCGGGAGTCGACTAAGGTCGAGGTGACGGGGCACGACGTCCAAGTACTCGACAACGTGATCGAAGGCGGTGCCAGCGCCGGCATTTTCGTGTTTGGAGGCTCGGACGTCGCGATCGTTGGAAACGAGGTACTGTCAACGCTCGCCGACGGCATTCATGTGACGCATGGCGCGCGTGACGTGCTGGTGCAAGGCAATGTCGTGCGTGACACCGGGGATGACATGATTGCCGTGGTGAGCTACCGGGGCGATGGTGTGCTGAGCCGCAACGTCTTCATCACGCGCAACTCGCTCGAAGGCAACACGTGGGGGCGCGGAATCACGGTGGTCGGCGGCGCGGACGTGACGATCTCGAACAACGTCGTGCGCAACGTGCAGGTGAGCTCCGGGATTCTCGTCGCGCAGGAAGACAGCTTCCAGACCTACGGCGCGTCCGGTGTCCGGATCGAGAACAACATAATTGCGAATATCCAGACGGTGACCGGCCGGACCGATCCGCGCCCACTCACGCAGCAGGCAGCGATAGAGGTCAGCACGTGGTCCGGTACGGTGACGCAAGTGGCCGTGATCGGCAACCGCGTATCGCAAGCGCGCTTCGACGGCATTCGCGTGTGGGGAAACGTGTCTGGGGTCCGGCTTGCGGATAATCAATTGTCGGGGATCGGAGGCATGCCGGTACGGGTTGGCCCGAAGCAGGATTGCGCTGTCGGCGACGCGAAAGCCGAGCCGTGCGCGATGGCGCTTCAAACCCGGTTGGTTACGCCCGATGTAGTCGGTGCGGATATGTCGTTACTGCCGCGCGTTCGCGAATTCGCGTGGCAGCCTCGTTGATTGCCCGGCGCTGTCGATTGACGGCGGAACGCGCACGGCGAACGGCGTCGTCCGCCAGGTTGATCGATCAAGTGAGATCCGGGCGGGCGCCGTATCGACTATGTCTGTCGGGCAGGCAGCGCCTCGACCGCCCGCCCATACTGATCGTCGAACCGAACGATATCGTCCTCGCCGAGATAGTCGCCCGATTGCACTTCGATGATTTCGAGCGGAATCCGGCCGGGATTCTCGAGGCGGTGCACTTCGCCGACCGCGATGTACGTCGATTCGTTCTCGCACAGCAGGAACGTCTCGCTGCCGCGCGTCACCTTCGCGGTGCCGCGCACGACGATCCAGTGCTCGGCGCGGTGATAGTGCATCTGCAGCGACAGCCGCTTGCCTGGCTCGACGACGATCCGCTTCACCTGAAAGCGCTGGCCGAGATCGATCGAATCGTAGTGCCCCCACGGCCGCTGCACCTTGCGGTGCTCGCGCGCCTGCGGGCGCCGGTCGGTCTTCAGGCGCTCGACGATGTTCTTCACGCGCTGCACGTCGTGCTTGTTCGCGACCAGCACGGCATCGGGCGTCTCGATCACGACGACGTCCTTCATCCCGACGCACGCGATCAGGCGGCCCTCCGAACGCACGAGGCTGTCCTGCGTGTCCTCGAACACGATCGGGCCGCGCGCGACGTTGCCGTGATCGTCCTTCGGCATGATTTCCCAGATCGCATCCCAGGTGCCGACATCCGACCAGCCGGCCGCGAGCGGCACCACGATGCCTTCGATGCCGAGTTCGCCGTGTTCCGCGAGCCGTTCCATCACCGCGTAGTCGATCGAGTCCGACGGGCACGTGTCGAAGGCCGCCGCATCGATCCGGAAGAACGGATCCTCGGGGATGCCCGCGCGCCACGCGGTTTCGCAGGCCGCATGGATGTCCGGTGCGAGTGCGCCGATCGCCTTCAGCCAGACCGATGCGCGCGTCACGTAAATCCCGCTGTTCCACCAGTAATCGCCGGATTGCAGGTAGCGCTCGGCCAGCGTCGCATCGGGTTTTTCGACGAAGCGTCCGATCGCGTAGCCGCCCTGGCCACCGTGGCGGCCCGTGCGCGGCTCGCCGACCTGGATGTAGCCGTAGCCCGTCTCCGCGCGTCGGGGCAGCACGCCGAGCGTGACGATCGCCCCTTCCTGCGCGTAGCGCGCCGCGCGCGCGATCGCGTCCTGGAACGCGCCGACGTCGGTGATCACGTGATCGGCCGGCATCACCGCGAGCACGGGATCGTCCGCGAGCTGGCTCGCGTCGAGTGCCGCGAGCGTCAGCGCGGGCGCGGTGTTGCGCGCGGCCGGTTCGAGCAGGATGCGGGCGGGCGCCGCGCGACCGACCACCTGCGCGGCACTCATGACGCGATGCTGTTCGCCGCAGACCAGCAGCAACGTGTCGCCGAGCGACGCGTTCGCGATGCCGTTCAGGCGGCGCGCCGTCGCCGACAGCGGCGATTCGTTCGAAATCAGCTCGATCAACTGCTTCGGATACTGCTCGCGCGACAACGGCCACAGCCGGGTGCCGGAGCCGCCGGCGAGAATCACCGGCAGGATGCGCGGCAGGTCGGGATCGGGAACCGGGCGAAGGGTGCGGGTCATCGATTGGCTCCGGTGTCGGCGGGCAGCCGGTTGTGTGTACGGCTGTCGGCACGTGCGTCGTCGTCGCGCGACCGGTGTGCCGAAACGACCCGGTGCAGCAGGCCGCGCAGCGCGCCTGCTGCGCGGTCGCTGGGCCGCACCAGGCCGACGAACGGCGCACCCTGTTCGAGATACGGGCCGTAGGCCTTGCGAAATCCGAAACGCTTGTAGAACGCCTGGCGCGGTGCCGGGACGTGCGTGCGCACCGCGGCGTCGGGCCACGCCGCCTGCGCGGCGGTGAGGGCGCGCCCGATCAACTGCTCGAGCGTAGCGTCGTCGCGTCGGCGCTCGCTCGTCAGCACCTTGTCGATCACGACGTCCGGGTCGATGTCGTCGCCGGGCAGGATGCGTGCGTAGGCCGCGACTTCCATCGTGTCGCCGTCGCGTACGGTTGCATAGACATGCAGCGCGCCCGCGTCCTTGCCGTCGATGTCGAGATGCGTGTGCGCGTCCTCGACCACCAGCACGGCGTTGCGCGCGCGCAGGATTGCATAGAGATCGACGGCGCCCAGATGTTCGAATTCACAACAATGCCATTCCATGATGCTGTCCTCGCGTGATGCCTTCGGCACGCCGTGCCGCGCGGACGCGATCGTTCCGTGCGGTGCGGCGATTCTCATCATCCGGGTGCGCCGTGCGCCGGTCTGTTCGAAAGCGTACTCTCGCTCCGGATTCGCGCGGCCGGCACGGCATGCACGGCGCGGCCTGCCGCGCGAGCGCCGCAAAGTGCGGTAGCACACACCGCGGCGGCCGGTGCTTTTCCATAATTGACCCATCGTCGCGGCCCGCCTCGATGCGCGGCCAGCCAACATCGAACGTCAATAAAGAACCGGGGCAGGACTTGAAGATTTCGAGCATTCACGACGGGGCGATCGTGCATGGCGGTGCCGGGTGCACCCTCGCGCACGCGGTCGGCTGCATCGCATGGGCAGACCGTGTGGAGCCTCGTCGAATTCCTTCCGGATCGTGCGCGCCCGCGCGGCACACGCGTCCCTCATCCCCACGCCATTGTTTGCACGCATGCGCCCCCGCGGCGATGCGTCGTCGCCGCGGCTGGCGACCAGGCGGTGCGGCATGGCCGATTACGACAACGGGCAGCCCGCATCCTTACAGATGGAATGCAGTGCACGGGCGTGACGCAACCGGGCGTCGCCATGCTGCACTGCGGGAGGCGGCGGTCGGCACGACCGGCATCACGCCTGGCCGCGACGATTCGCCGGAACACGACCGGCGTGCTCGGCGGGCGTTTCGCCGTGCGCCGGCACAGCGGAACGGGATGCACGACGCGGCGTGGTTGATTACGGCATGTAACCGACAAGAGCAGGACGGGCAGGCCGCATGCGGTCGCGATACGATGCGGCCTGCCGCCGGTGGGCCTGATTATGTGGAAAATGAAATGCGGTGCCGCCCATTCCGGGGGATTTCGATGAATATCACAGGCAATCGACCGTCCCCATCTTGCGGAAAAGTAGTATTTGCCACTGATTGACTGGAATGCTCGTAGATAATCAAATCTCAGTGGACAAACACGTGTGGTGCGGTGCGACAGGTCGCGTAACCGGTTGATTCAGGATTATCTTTTGGTAACACGACCATCTCGAAACGGGGTGTAAATTCAGATGCGGATGAAATGCGGCAGTCATTCCGGGAGCGGGTTGGCGGCCATCCGGTTCGGCATCGGGCGCCATTGTCGTGTACGACGTGACGCACATGCCGGCGGCATTCCCGTCTGCCGACGCGCTCCGCCTTGACGGCGGGGCGCTTCAAAGCGGGAACGTCGTGGCTCCCGCAGCCGCGCGTTCCCTTCGAGTTAGATGACAACGAGGCCGGATGACATCCGGCTCGACCTCCGGGGGTTCTCGCCGTGTGCAGTTTCGATCTTCGCCAAAGCTGCGGAAACGCAGCGCGGAAAGGCGGCCATGCGCCGCCGGCCGCAGCGCACGCGAACGGTTCGCGGAGTGGAGAAAGTGATGGTTCGTTATGAATATGCCAATAACGCGCGATAAGAGCGCCGGCGCGGGGAGTGGTAACGGGCAGCGTCCGCTGATTTACTGGACGCAGTCGCCGTCCGTCATGCTGCGAAAGGAACTGTCGCGACGCGACTGGAAAGTGTCGATCGTCGCGCAGGCGAGTGAGCTGCGCGACACATCCGGCGAGATCACCTGCGGCATCCTCGACCTGAGCGGCGGCCACGCCGACGCGATCGGCAGCATTGCGTCGACCTGCGCGTCGATGCGCGACGTCGTCTGGGTCGCACTCGTCGACGTCGGCCAGACGGCTTCGCCGAACGTGCGCGCGCTGTTGCGCGACTATTGCTTCGATTACGTCACGTTGCCGGCGTCGCACCAGCGGATCGCCGATACGGTCGGCCATGCGTACGGCATGGAATGCCTGTTCGCGCGCGACCGCGAACGGCTCGAATCCGAAGAGAAAGGCATTGTCGGCACCTGCAGCGCGATGCTGCGGCTGTTCGATACGGTGCGGCGCTTCGCGCGCACGGACGCACCGGTGTTCGTGTTCGGCGAAACGGGAACCGGCAAGGAGTTGACCGCCGTCGCGATCCATCGCCATTCGGAGCGCCGCAACGGCCCGTTCGTCGCGGTCAACTGCGGCGCCATTCCGCCACATCTGCTGCAATCCGAACTGTTCGGCTACGAGCGCGGCGCGTTTACGGGCGCGAACGCGCGCAAGATCGGCTATGTCGAAGCGGCGAACGGCGGCACGCTGCTGCTCGACGAGATCGGCGACCTGCCGCACGAGAGCCAGGCAAGCTTGCTGCGTTTTCTGCAGGAGCGTGCAATCCATCGCCTTGGCGGCAGCGATCCGGTGCCGGTCGATGTCAGGATCGTGTCGGCGACGCACGTCGACCTGCGCGACGCGATGGAGGAAGGGCGCTTCCGGGCCGACCTGTTCCACCGGCTGTGCGTGATGCGCATCGACCAGCCGCCGCTGCGCGCGCGCGGCAAGGACATCGAGCTGCTCGCGCATCACATGCTCGAGCGCTTCCGCGGCGATGCGCGCCACCGCGTGCGCGGCTTCTCGACGGATGCGATCACGGCGCTGTACAAGCACGACTGGCCCGGCAACGTTCGCGAACTGATCAACCGCGTGCGCCGCGCGGTCGTGATGACGGAAGGCCGCCTGATCACCGCCCAGGATCTCGAGCTCGAATACTGTCTCGATGCGGCGTCGCCGTCGGTGGCCGACATCCGCAAGTCGATCGAGCGCGAGGCAATCGAAACGGCACTGCTGCGCACGCGCGGGCGCGTCGCTGCTTCGGCGCGGGAGCTCGGGGTGTCGCGCGCGACGCTGTACCGCTGGATGGAGGCATACGGGATCGAGCGGCCGCGCGGGACGGGCTCGTCCGACTGAGATTCGACCGGGGCGCTCGCGGCTTGCGCAGCCGCGAGCGCCGCGTCAACCGGCCTGCGTGGCGCGCACCGCGCGCGCGGCGTTCACGGCGCGGATTTCCACGGCCGGCGGCCCATCCGCGGCCCCATTCTTCCCGGCCGTTCCAAGCGGAACGAGCACCACCCGCGCCGGCGTGCCGGGCGCGAGATGGAACCAGTCGTCGCGCGGCACGAATCCCGGCGCATCGATCTGCACATGGCGTGCGACGTGCCGTGTATCGATGTCGACGTGCCACGTGTCGCCGGTGCGCGATACACACGCCTCCAGCCCGAGTTCGCGGCGCGCCAGCACCGCCGGATGCGTACGGGACGGGAAATGGAATGCCTGCGACAGCAGGGTGCCGTCGTCGCCGCGCAGGGTCGCGACGACGGTGTCGTGTTCGCAGGGGCCGAAGCGGTACGCGTAGGTCCAGTCGAAGAAGCGGCCGAGCAGCTCGGCCGAACCGATCCGCACCGTGTCGTGCGCGGCGATCCGAACCGGGCAGCCGGCCCGTGCAACCGCCGTGCGGCCGTCGCGCAGCGCGACCAGTTCGAGCGCCGCCGACAGCGGCGCGGGGCGCTCGTTGACGACATGCACGTCGAGCCCGTTCAGGCCTTCGTCGACGAGCAGCACCTGTACGGGTTGCAGCACCTGGCGCAGCGCATGCCACGCCGATTTCGGCCGGTGCGCGGCGTCGATTACGCCCCAGCCGGCACCCGGCATCACGTCCTGGAACTGCCAGACCAGCGCGCCGGCGCAGCGCGAGCCGGTGCGCCGCCATTCGGAAAACGTCTCGCGCATCACGTCGGCGACTACCGCGCGCGACAGTTCGAAGTAGCGCGCTGGATCCTCGCGCCGCAACCGGTCGGGCACGACGTCGTACAGCGTCTGCAGATAGTGGTCGCGAATGTCCTCGAAATCCCACGACGTGCCGGGGTCGCGCGGCACGGCGGCTTTCCAGCGCGGCTCGTGCACGCCGGGCCAGCCGAGCTCGGCGAGCGTCGCGTCGCATGGCACGTTCGAGAACGCGAGGCATTCGCTCGCGAAGCGCACGTCCGCGCGGCGCGCGTCATCGAGCGGGCGCAGGTAGGCACCGACTCCGTAATAGTGCGACACGCGTTCGCGCGGCATGAACGGCAGCACGCCGCCGTCGGGCGAATCGGGCACGTACGGGACGTCGGGCCGGCATGCGGCCGCATGGCCGGCCAGCCGGTCGGCGGTCAGCTCGAGGAAGCGCTGCTTCGGCCCGAGCCCGGACATCGCGGCCTGCTGCGCGATCTCGCTGCCGCCGCACAGGACGGCAAGCGACGGCGATGCGCCGTGACGCGAGAGGAACTGTCGGGCCTCGCGATCGACGTTGTCCGCGAACGCGGGATCGTCGAGCGCGTAGTCGAAGTTCGAGAACATGAAATCCTGCCAGACCAGCAGCCCGAGCCGGTCGCACCACGCGTGAAAGGCATCGGCCTCGTAGGTCATCGTGCCGCCGACGCGGATCATGTTGAAGCCGGCGTCGCGCGCGAGCCCGAGCAGGCGGGCGTAGGTGGCGTCGTCCGCGTGCAGCGCGAGCGGCGCGGCGCTGCTCCAGCACGCGCCGCGCGCGAACACGGGCACGCCGTTGACGCGCAGCCCGAAGCCCTTGCCGTCGGCGCCGGGGTCGACCTCGATCGTGCGAAAGCCCGTCGCGCCGAGCGGCCGACGCTCGGCGCCGATATGCAGCGCAATGTCGTACAGCACCGGCTCGCCGTGCGTATGCGGCCACCAGCGGCACACGTTGGGCACCGCGACGCTTGCGCGCAGGCGATCGGGGCCCGCACGTTCGAGCGTGGCGTGGTGCTGGCCGCACGACAGCCGTGCCGCGAGCGCGTCGGGCAGCGGCGCGGCGAACGTCAGGTCCGCGTCGAGCCAGCCGGTGTCGCCCTCGAGGCGCGCGTGCAGGTTGCAATCGGCGAGAACGGGCCCGTCGGCCGGATCGAGCACGTCCACGGGCCGCCACGGGCCGGTCGGCACATGCGGCGGAAACCAGCCCGGCATGTGCCCGAACAGCGACGTGCGGATCGTGCGCAGGGCTGCCGGCTCCGCGAGGCGCGTGCGCCAGCGCGCGCGGCGCGGCG